>NZ_VOYA01000024.1:0-36380 GCF_013420465.1 Acinetobacter sp. YH01005
AGCTCGGCTATTCTGCCATCCTCCAAACGTTCTATTTCATTCTTCTCATGACCTCAGGCATACTGCGGTCATGAATACGCTGCCAGATTTAAGCCAACTGACCCATGAACAACTGCTGGAATTCACCCGGCAGTTGGCGATGCAGCATCAACAACTCGCAGAAGATAAACAACAATTAGATGCTCAAGTTCAACATCTGGAAGTATCAAATCAACAATTAGATGCCAAAGTTCAACATCTTGAAGTCACCAATCAGCAATTAGATTCTAAAGTTCAGCATCTTTCTATTCTCAATCAAAAATACGAGCATGAACTGGCGCTGTTTAAACAGCATAAATTCGGCAGTAAAAACGAACATCTCACCGCAAAACAAATCCATCTGTGGGATGAGGCGGTCGAAGAAGATATCGCAGCCGTTGATCTGGAATTAGAACGATTAAATGCAGATAAAACCCATGCAGCGACACAGAAAGCCACAGTCAACAAACCTAAACGTCGACTGCTGCCAGATCATCTACACACCATCCGTATTGAGCATGAACCTGCATCAACCCAATGCAGTTGTGGCTGCCAGTTACGTCGTATCGGCGAAGATATCAGTGAAAAACTGCATTTCAGACCGGCACAGTTCTATAAGGAACAGCATGTGCGTGGTAAATGGGTCTGTGATCAGTGTGACACTCTGACTCAGCAAGCGATGCCCGCCTATGTGATTGATAAAGGCATTGCTTCACCTGAATTGCTCAGCCATGTGCTGGTATCGAAGTATGCCGATCATTTGCCGCTGTACCGTCAACGTCTGATCTATCAGCGGGCGGGAATCGAACTTTCTAGATCAACTTTATCTGACTGGATAGGTCGCTGCGGTGTGGAACTGGAACCTCTGGCCAATGCCTTAAAAGAGGTGGTACTACAACAGCAGGTGCTGCATGCAGATGAAACACCAGTCACCATCATGCGGATGGGTGAGAATGATAAAAAACCGAAGAAAGGTTATGTCTGGGCCTATGCCACCACACAGTACAATCCAGTTCAGGCGGTGATCTATGACTTTCAGGATAGTCGTTCAGGCCAGCATGCTGCAGAGTTCTTGAAAGGCTGGCAGGGCTATCTAGTCTGTGATGATTACAGTGGTTATAAAGCACGCTTTAAATCAGGCCAGGTCATAGAGGTGGGCTGCATGGCCCATGCACGTCGTAAATTCCATGAACTGCATGTAACTGGGAAAAGTCAGGTCGCTGAACAGGCCTTAGTGCTGATTCAGAAACTGTATGCGATAGAAGCAGAACTCAGGAAAAAGACCGATGGTACAGCGGAAGACCGCCGCGAATACCGACAACAGCATAGTCAACCAGTGATGCAACAACTATATGAATGGCTCAACCAACATCATCTGACAGTGCCATCGAGTTCTCCTACCGCCAAGGCCATCAATTACACTCTGAAGCGTTGGCCAGCCTTAAGCCGCTATCTGGATGATGGCAATCTACCGATTTGCAATAACTGGGTGGAAAACCAGATGCGCCCCTGGGCGTTGGGACGTAAGAACTGGTTATTTGCAGGTTCGCTGCGCAGCGGTCAGCGAGCAGCCAATATTATGACATTAATCCAGTCAGCAAAGCTGAATGGGCTGGATCCCTATGCCTATTTAAGTGATGTGCTGAAAAGGTTGCCGACACATAAAGTGACTCAGATTGAAGAATTACTGCCACATCGCTGGAAATCCAACTCAAATTAAAAAATAGGCATGGGGTTCAGCGGACGCTTACTTTAAAAAATATTTTGGGGCAAGTTGAAATAAAGCAGTTGCTGATTCAGGGGAAATCACAGCATCAGCATATTCCCTCAACACCAGAAGTGACAGGACTAAATGACCTTTTAACTGGCACGGCAGAGCCAAAAACATGGGTGATCATTTCGGTCGGTGAAACTGTTACACGTGTCAAAGTGGATAAACAAGGACATTGGCAGATTGAAAATCCACTTAAAGAGGGCGGAGTTGCTACAATTTATGCAGTAAATCATCATGGCTTACACTCAGAGGCAATAATGATTGCTCCAATTGCAGAGCCAATTGTACTGCCGAAGATGCCAGAAATTCTGGAAAAAGGTGAATATTTGGTTGGTAAAGCTGATGCAGGAAATACGGTGGTTGTGACCTATGGTGAGCAAGAGTTTATAACAGTTGCTGATGAAAATGGCGATTGGTCGATGCTCAATCCTTTAACGACCACAGGTGCAATAAGTGTTGTGGCAATTGATCAGGACGGTAATCGTTCTGAGGCGTTGCATACAGCGCAAATCATTTTACCGCAAGCTGTTACGATTTTAGAGTCTGGCGCGGTGATATCGGGTACTGCCGCACCAAATACAACTGTTGTGATTGAGTCGGATCAAGCTGTGTATCGTATTCAGGTCGATGAAAATGGCGCTTGGTCAATAGAAAACCCAGTGGCAAATGGTGGCACGTTGATGATTGTTGTGGAAGATCAATTTGGTCAGCAATCTCCTGCGATTGGCTTGGCATTTCCATTTATTCAGACCCCGCCTGAAAATCCAAGCTATGTACTACCAGCACCAGAAGTGACGCTAAATAGTGAAAAACTCGAAGGCAATGCATTTCAACAGGCTAAAATCATTGTGACAGCCAATGGTCAAGATTACGTGACCTATGCCAATGAAAGTGGTTTCTGGTCGATGGATAACCCGATTCAAAATGGCGGCTTTGCAACAATCGTAGCTGAAGATAGCCGAGGTGTTCAATCGCCTGAAATCTCAATAGCTAAACTGATACTTGCACAACCTGAATCATCTGCTGAGCTTACAGAGATTTTATTGGTCAGTGATGAACTGAGTGATGAACAAAGTGAAAACCAAATTGATAGTCCAAATGAGCCTATTCAGGCTGTGATCAATCTAGATACGCTTTTACAGGATGCGAATGAAGTCCCAATTGTATTGCATACAGATGAACAGGATTTGATCGCATTGAGCAGAGACGTTTCAAATCCGCCCTCTATGCTGCCTGCGTTTGAATATTCAAGCTTACTCATTGAAGCTCCACTGACACCGTCTGATTGGCTTGCTTAGAAATATGAACCAGCTTTCGAGCTGGTTTTTTTGGCTTAAATTGACAGATATAATTTTTATTTAAAAGATTTGGCAAATGAAATATCGACTCTAGCATCGTAGATTAGTGTTCTCAAAAAAATAATATGAAGAAAAAATAATTCATCACGACAAAGGATTAAGCGGATGATATCTCTGTATATGCCTCAATGTAAACGTTTAAAGAACCCGTTATTGCGGTGGATAGATCATTATTTTAAGCACATGATACTGATGCTACTAACGATTTGCGTTGCTAGTGGTATTCAAGCTGCAGAACTGAACTTTCAAAAAGTTTTAGAGCAAGAAAGAGCTTGGGCGGGCTTGAGCAGTAAAAAAGTCAAAAATAATGAAATCGAGTGGACATACAGTGAAGGAGGAGATCCACGAAAACCGACGCTACTGTTGCTGCATGGTTTGTCAGGCACGCGTGATAATTGGAACCGAGTTGCCCGTTATTTAACGCCCAATTATCATGTCATTATTCCAGATCTGCCAGCACATGGAGAAACTATTGTCGCAGATCAATTTGATCTATCAATTCCTAATTTAACTGAAAAATTACGACGATTTATAGATGCTGCAAAGTTAGATCCAAATTTACATATCGCAGGGCATTCGATGGGTGGTGCAATTGCCATGCTCTATAGCGCTCAGTATCCCTTAGAAGTGAAATCTTTATTGTTGGTGGATTCAGCAGGTGTCTTTAAGTTGAGCAATACAGCGTATCTAAAAGATACGGCAAAGCTTGCAGAGCTAGTGGTCAGAAAAACTGGTGATTTTGATCGCGTGATGAAGATCGTGATGCAATCTCCGCCTTTTATTCCACAAGAATTAAAAATTGGGCAAGAAAAGTTGATGATCGTTCAGTCTAAACAAACCAATAAAATGGTGGAGCAACTGCAAAAAATGGCCACCTTGTATACGCCAGAGTCCTTTGCTTTGGCTGCACGAGGCATTGATGCACCTGTGTTTATTATCTGGGGGAAGCAAGATCAGATTATCAATGTTGAAGTAGCAGAAGAACTGAGACGCTTATTTAAAAAAGCCGAAAAGCCTCTGATTTTAGACCATGTTGGTCATATGCCAATCTTAGAAGCGGAGCAGTTAATGGCGTTGCCATATTTAAAGTTTCTTTCAACTGTTCAATGAATCAGATTGGTAGAGTAGGTGTAAAAAAGCGAGAAATATCTCGCTTTTTTAAACTTAATTAGATACTTTGAGTCGATTTAAGTACGTACTTTAATTTCATAGCCAGTGTATTTTCGAATATTAATCACACCGGTATCCAAAATCAGATACTGACCTTTAATCCCTTGTAATTTTCCTCGAATAATCGGTGTTTTGTCCAAATTATGCGATTTGATTTTTTCAGGATATTCATCTACCGGGTAGATAAATTGGCGTGGCAACTCATCTTCTAGCAGTTCAACGGTTTCATTAAACTCTAAATTTTGGCTAAATTCTTCACGAATGGTCTGAATTTTTGGTGCGAATTCTTCTACCAATTGGTCGCGAATTTCGATCAGGTTGATCGGTTCTGCTTCACCTTTGAGCAATTTACGCCAATCGGTTTTATCGGCCACTTGCGTACCAAACATGACTTCAAGCTGACCAGATAAACGACGTGAACCAACTTTCATAATAGGCAAAGCTTGCGTCGCACCTTGGTCTAGCCAACGTGTAGGCATTTGACCCAAGCGGGTAATCCCCACTTTTAAGGCACTCGAATTGGCTAAATAGACAATATGCGGTTGAAAGCAAACTTCATGGGCAAAATCATCTTCACGGCAAGTCCCGAGATGATAATGACAGGTTTCAGGCTTCATAATGCACATATCACAAGATGCCTTAGTCTTCATGCATTTGAAGCAATGACCTTGTGAATATGATTTAGGCGTTTTTGCGCCGCAAGAAATGCAGTAGATATTTCCAGTGGCTTCAATTTCAATTTCTTGGCCAAGGCTAAACGGTAGATCAACTTCTGAGCGATCTAGAATAAATTTATACTCAACATTTGCCTTGTGTGTATGTTGATCAGTTACACTAAGGTCTTTAAGACCTGCATGCATTTTATGGCAAATGCCTTGTAGTTCCATACGAATACTCACTTCATTATTAAGGATGCGGTCAATGGCTGAACAAAATGTCATCACTTCTATGCTAGACGATTTGTCAAAAGAGCAGCCCATTTCAACCGCAATCTGTATTGGTCAGGATCTTGAGCAATACAATCAATTTCATCCAATTCAATGGCAACATTTTAACGTAACTGAGTTTTTAAATCTGCCTTTTACCCAGCGTTTTGACCTTGGATTTGTGATTCTTGATACTGAAATGATGTTGAGTTTGGATCAGCAGCAGAAAACTCAGATGTTGGTAAAATTGCGTGACCTATTTGCCAAACGCATCGTGGTGGTGAGTAAATTACACGATGAACAATTATTACGTGCTTTAGGCTTTACTCAGCTCATTGATAAAACCACACATGAAAGTGATTTTGCTTTATGGCAGTTTAATATTTTGACTTATAAACATATCCCAGATTGGTTTAACTCTAAATTTTGGGCAAATCCTGAAAACTGGGATAAATTCCGTTGGTAACAAATACTTAGCCTGAGAAAAATTGCAAAAATTAACAAACATTTATGATGGAAATGTCTTTTTCCACGTATGCTGTAACTAAGTTTATCTAGGTTTTACTGGGAAAAATAAAATGACAAATTTAAATAATATTGTTGAAATTTTAGCAAAGCAGGCCCTTGGTGGTGCGAACAATCAAAATCAACAAGGTGGCTTAGGCGGTATTTTAGGTTCGGTGTTGGGGCAACTGGGTGCAAATGCAGGCGCTCAAAATACACAAACCAATGCTCAAAACCAAGCGGGTGGTTTGGCTGGAATTCTAGGCTCTGTGTTGGGCCAACTGGGCGGTGCAGCGCAGTCGCAGCAACGTAGTAGTGGTGGCAATGCTTCAACCATTTTAGTTGCAGTGTTACCTCTGGTGCTGGCTTGGATTCAAAAACAAGGTGGCCTACAAGGTGCTTTGGATAAATTACGTGGACAGGGCTTGAGCAGTCAGGTTGATGATTGGGTATCTACAGGCCCTGGCGATAATGCCGCTGTGAATAATCAACAAGTACAAAATTTATTTGATGATGCCGAAGTGGAGCAAGTTGCACAAGAAACTCAAACTCAGAAACAAGATGTGTACAGTGCAATTTCAACAGTATTGCCGCAAATTATTGACTCATTGACGCCACAAGCTGGACAAACCAATCAGCAAGAAGCGAATGCTGATATTCAACAAGTGATGAATTTGGTTTCAGGTTTTCTTAAGCGTTAATCACAATATCGTTTGATGGTATTTGATTGAATACAAGCCAGTGAACACTGGCTTTTTTATGATTTGAAAAATGATAACAATGTGACGCTAAGATGGATTAAATAAACGGTTCGACACACTGATTTTTTTGCCAATATAGTGTGATTTTTTTTGACGAATCAAAATGATTCTTGACTGAAATTCTAACTCACCAAACTCTGGTTCAACTTGCACATAATGTAGTTGACCAAACTCATCACGCACACGCGCTTGAGCCGAAAAGCCGGGACGGGCATTTCCACTTGAAATGGTTGCTAGACGACCCAGTAGGTTAACGGTTTGTTTTTTATATTTGGGCGGTACAACCTGATCCAAACAATGAATCATAAATACCGTAAAGAATATGGCAATAATCAACGCAGGTAAAATAAGATAATAAGCGGGAACGAATTGACCTTCTTTAGCGTGAATACAGAACTGAAGTACATAGCCTGCAAAGCTAAAATTCATCAGTAGAAAGAACAAAATCAGAGTCTTGGAAAATTTGACATTCAATAATGCCAATTCTTGTATGCGCTGTGGGGCAATTCTTTTCAAAACTTGGCTAGGACTAATATTGATGTAATAGCCAATGGTTTCAACCATGCCCAATAACAGTACGGCCAATAAACTTAAATGAAAGGGTATTAAGTTATAGTCTGTTAAAAATGCGGACATGGTTGTATTCCAGTGTTTATTCTTCTGTGAGGTAGATTCCACCGTCAGAATGCACGTTAATGTTCACTTTTTCAAGGGCTTGACCTTGGCATGGGCCAGAAATACATTCCCCAGAGTCGACCATAAACAGTGCGCCGTGTGTTGAGCACTCAATAAACTCTTGGTCACGATCTAGAAACTGATTTTCAAGAAACTCAAGTTCCACGTGCAAGTGTGGGCAGTTATTTTGATAAGCGTAAAACATGCCATCACGTTGGGTGATAAAAATCGTTTCACCTTCAGGCGTTTCGAATGATCGTGCTTCACGTTCAGGCACATCATCCGTCATGCAAATTTTAAACATTAAGCACATTCCTTCTGAAATGATTGTAAAAGCTGAGCATAGTCTTCAACTGCTAGGCGTGGACCAAACTGAGCCACAACTTCACTTGAGATCAAGATGGCAAGTTCAGCAGCCGTTTGATAGTCATGACCTGCATTGAGTGCATATAGGAAAGCACCAGCAAAAGCATCACCAGCACCATTGGTATCTACTGCGGTAACTTTACGACCTGGCACGGTAAATGTTGCGGCTTCATTATGAATTAAGGCACCTTTGGCACTTAATGTAATGACAATGTGTTTGCTTAGTGATTGCAATTTCGTAAGTGCAGCATCTAAATGATCTGTTTCTGTATACATCAGTGCTTCTTGTTCATTACAGAACAATAAGTCCACGCCATCATCGAGTAATTCATCTAGACCTTGACGTGCATATTGCACCATTGCTGGATCAGATAAGGTCAATGCAATTTGTACACCATTGGCTTTGGCGATTTGACGTGCTTGTTTTACCGCAAGGCGTGCGCTGTCTGATGTTGAAAGATAACCTTCGATATATAACCATTTCGCAGTATTTAAGCTGCCAAAATCAATTTGGCTATCAGTCAATTCCGCAGTAATACCGAGGTAAGTATGCATCGTACGTTCAGAATCAGGGCTGACCAATACCATACATGTGCCAGTTACACCTTCACTGATTGATTGAGTTGCAGTTTGGATGCCAGCGTCGTTTAAACCATTTAGGTAAATTTGACCTAAGTCATCATTGCCGACACGACAACCATAAAATGCAGTTCCGCCTAAAGCACTAAAAGCAACCGTTGTATTTGCTGCAGAACCACCAGAAGCTTGACCTTTATATTCTTGAGTGGCTTTTAGATTGTTATAAAGGGCTGCTTGAGTATCGCCATCTGTCAGTTGCATCGTACCTTTTTGCAGATTGTGTTGAATTAGGAATTCGTCAGAGACTTTAAATTCTTGGTCAATAAGTGCATTACCAATTGCAAAAAGGTCAACAGTTGCCATGTTGTATGTTCACATCAAAAAAATGAAAGTGCTAAGTTTACACGAATGCTCAGGATTGCTGTAGTTTGTTGAAAAAAATTCAATTAAAGGACAAGTGTGTATAAAAATCGGGCAAATCCATTATATTTTTACATTTTTTTTGAATTAGTTGCCGTTTTAATCAGCTTTGCTATTGTGCAAATCGAAAAATTTTACTTTTATAGAGCTATAGGGTGTTCAGACTGAATCAAGATGATTTGGTCATCATAAATAGATAACAGATTAAAAGTGTGAATATATGGAAATTACGATTCGTCCAGCAGAGCAACTTCCTGCTCAAATCGAAAATATTGCTGCTTTGGCGCAGCATGAAGGCTATACATTTATACACCGTTTAATTGAAGAATATCAAAGTGGTAAAAATCGTTTTGACCAAACGGGTGAGCAATTATTGCTTGCTTATGATGGCGATAAATTAATTGCTTGTGGCGGTTTAAATCAGCAATGGGGTGATACTGGTGTAGAAGAACGGATTGGACGAGTTCGCCGTTTCTATGTGCATCCGCAGTACCGTCAGCATGGCGTGGGTAAGCAGCTATTGGTGGAATTGGAAAAGGGTGCAAAAAAACACTTTTCTGCACTGTGCTTAAATACTGAGCTTAAAAATGCTGCCAAATTCTATCAAAAACAGAATTATGTCTATGTCGAAAGTCATCCAAATTATAATTATTTTAAATATCTGGTTTAGTTTTAAATACCAAAATAGACTCTAAATACTGTAAATGAAGCATCCGATATCGGATGCTTTTTTCTTGTGATAATTCTAAAAAAGAGCGCCTTATTTTAAGCAAAGTTTTAAGCAAAAATTCATTTTAGTTATCGAAGATATAAGCATCAAAATAACTGCATAGAGTGAAGTATATGCAAGTGCATGAGCTACAAAACTATGTTAAAAAAGTCCCTGAGATTACCGCACTGTTTTGGTTGACCAAAATTTTTGCGACCACCTTTGGTGAAACCAGTGGTGATGCATTGTCCATGTCCTTAAATTTGGGCTATCTACTTAGTACCTTTATTTTCGCAGGCATATTTATCAGTCTGCTGTATTTTCAAATACAGTCCAAAGCCTATAAACCTTATTTATATTGGGCCACGATTATTGCTAGTACTACGGTCGGTACGACCTTAGCGGATTTTGTAGATCGTTCTTTAGGGATTGGCTACTTGGGTGGTAGTGTGCTGTTGCTGAGTTTGGTGCTCATATCGCTTTTCAGCTGGTATCAGGTCGAAGGGTCAATCAATCCAAGTGTAGTGAATTTGCCGCGCACACAGATCTTTTATTGGTTGACGATTACATTTTCTCAAACGCTAGGTACAGCTTTGGGTGATTGGACTTCCGATAGTGCAGGATTAGGCTATAGCGGTGGCATTTGGTTATTTGGTTGTTTAATTCTATCGATGGCGTTGTTGTACTTTTTTAGTCGGGTCTCAAAGACGATTTTATTTTGGGCTACTTTTGTTTTGATACGTCCATTGGGTGCAGTTGTCGGCGATTTTCTAGATAAGCCAATCAGTTCAGGTGGATTGGATTTAAGTCGCTTTATGGCTTCCTTTGTATTGCTGTTGGCGATTGTGATTTGTGTCTATTGGTCAACTCGAAATGATAGGCAATCCATAAAACCAGTCTAAATGTTTTAGTGCGAAAACAAGTGATTTTTAAAATTAAAGTTCAAGTTGATTAAAACAGTTGGAAATGTTGTTTCGGTGAATCTAGTTGTGATTTTTTAAGGTATACTTTGTCTAATTTAAATGAATAGATTAGGAGCACACATGACTGTAGATGTCACTGAAACCATTTCTCAAACTGTACATCCCGCGTTTCAGTTGATTCGTCAACATCATGTTGAAGCTTTAGACATTTTAGTGTCTGAATATAAACACAAAGTGACTGGCGCAGTGCATTATCACTTAGCCACAAACCATGACGAAAACGTATTTTTAGTTGCCTTCCGTACGCAGCCGATGGATTCAAAAGGTGAGGCGCATATTCTTGAGCATACAGCACTGTGTGGCTCAGAAAAGTTCCCTGTACGTGACCCATTCTTTTTAATGATTCGTCGTTCCCTCAATACGTTTATGAACGCGTTTACCGCAGCGGATTGGACAGCATATCCATTTGCAACGCAAAACAAAAAAGATTTCCAAAACTTGTTAGAAGTTTATATGGATGCTGCTTTTGCTGCGAATTTGAACCCGCTTGATTTTGCGCAAGAAGGGATTCGTATTGAGCTAGAAAATGGCGAAGCGGTATATAAAGGCGTGGTATTTAATGAAATGAAAGGTGCCATGAGTTCACCTTCAGATCAGTTGTATCACCAACTTGCCCATCATTTATTCCCAGAAACGACATATCATTACAACTCAGGCGGTGATCCGAAAGACATTCCTGACTTAAGTTATGAAGAGCTAGTAAGTTTCTACAAATCACATTATCACCCAAGTAATGCGGTGTTCATGACCTTTGGTAATGAGCCTGCTTATAACTTACAAGAACAGTTTGAAACGCTTGCTTTGTCAAAATTTGAAAAAGGTCAAACGCTGTATTCAAAACCTGAGCGCCGCTTAACTGCGCCTGTAACTGTAACTGAAACGTATGCAGTTGATGCTGAAGACCTTAAAGACAAAACCTATCATGTGCTTTCTTGGTTATTGCCTGAAGCAAGTAATATCAAATTACGTTTAGGTATGCGTTTGGTTGAGGGGGTATTGCTTGAAGATTCTGCTTCGCCATTACGTCATTACTTAGAAACCTGTGGTTATGCACAGTCTACTGGTCCATTCATGGGCGTAGATGACTCAAACTATGAAATGACGTTCTACTGTGCAATTCAAGGTTCCAACCCTGAGCATGCAGAACAATTTAAAAATGGCGTGTTTAAAGTATTAGAAGACGTTGCGGCTAAGCCTGTTGATCCAGCTTTAGTTGAGGCGATTTTGCACCAGATTGAATTGCATCAGCGTGAAATCAATGGTGATGGTACACCATATGGCCTAAGCTTAATTCTGAATGGTTTAAGCAGTGCGATTCACCATTCAGACCCTGTGGATGTCTGGGATGTGGATACGGCCATTGAACAAGTGAAGGAAGAGTTGAAAGACCCAATGTGGTTATCTAACTTAATCAAAACTTACTTGCTTGATAATCAACATCGTGTGCAATTAACTTTGGTTCCAGATGCTGAAAAAAATGCGTTGGAAGCGGCAGCAGAAAAAGTACGTTTAAAAGAAATTGATGCGAACTTAACTGAAGCGCAAAAAGCAGAGATTATTGCGCAGACTGAAGCACTGAACATTCGTCAAGATACCCCAGATGATTTGAACCTATTGCCTAAAGTAGGTTTAGAAGACGTTCCTGCACAATTACAGATTGTACAAGGTCAATTACGCGAAATTATCAGTAATGGCTTGGATACGCCGTTAAATCTTTACCACGCAGGCACCAATGGTCTTTATTACCAACAAGTTTTGATTCAGATTCCTGATGAAGTGGTGCAATCGCCGTATTTCAATCTCTTATCGATTTTGATGGGTGAAGTTGGTGCAGGTGAATACGACTACTTAGAGCTACAACAGTTGCAAACAGCTGTGAGTGGCGGTTTAGGTATGGGTGCATCGCTGCGTTCAAAAGTGGATGACAAAGGTCAAATTAGTGCTTGGCTGACTCTAACCACTAAATCATTGGTGAATAATCTTGAAGCTATTCGCTTATTGAAATTGGCTTTTGAACAGCTACGTTTTGATGAGAAAAACCGTATCGTAGAGTTATTGCAACAACGTAAAGCACGTTGGCAGTCACGTGTTTCTGGCTCTGGACATAGCTATGCAATGCAAATTGCAGGTCGTCAACATAGTGCATTGGCGTTACGTGATTATCATAATACAGGCCTAGGCGCGCTGAACTGGTTGTCAGAACTTGTCAGCAAAATTGAGCAAGACGACACGGCTTATAATGCCTTGATTGATGAGCTTAAGTTAATTCATAACCGTTTGCTTAAAGCACCAAAACAATTCTTGGTGGTGTGTGAAGAACATCATTCAGACCGATTGGTTGAGGAAGTTCAAACCATTTGGGATAAAGTGGCGATTGACGATAACCCACATGATTTAACTCAAGTGAATTTTGCAGATAGCAACAATGACGAAGCTTGGCTCATTCAAGCCAATGTTCAGTTCTGCGCTTCAGCATATCCTGCGGTGGAAGTGTCACATCCAGATGCAGCACCTTTAATGATTTTGGCGGCTTATCTACGTAATGGCTTCTTGCATAGCGCGATTCGTGAAAAAGGTGGTGCTTATGGTGGCGGAGCAAGCTATGACGGCAATGCATGTTCATTCCGTTTCTATAGCTACCGTGACCCACGTTTAGCTGAAACGTTTAAAGATTTTGACGCAAGTGTGCAGTGGCTACTGAATGCTGAACAACAACCTCATCAGCTAGAAGAAGCGATTTTGGGTCTAATTGCCAGCATGGATAAACCGGGGTCACCAGCGGGTGAAGCCATTACAGCTTGTTATGCTTTATTGCATAAACGCACGCCAGCTTTCCGTCAAATGTTACGTGAACGTCTGTTGAATGTGACTTTGGATGATCTAAAACGTGTTGCTGTGGCGTATTTGGTTGAACAACAACCGACAAAAGCTGTGGTTGCACCGGTGGCTAAGCGAGATGCTTTGGTTGAGCTTGGTTTCGAAATAAAACAAGTGAATTAAAACAAAAAAGGGGTTTTTATGGCGTTCAAATCTCTTGAGCGTACGACATTGCAACTGAGCCTCATTGCGCTCAGTTCAATGTATGTCAGTACTGTAAATGCACAAAATGCGGATGTGGCTGCCAAGCCTGCAACCGCAGAAGCATGTGTGGCACTTGAGTCAAATGCAGAGCGATTATCGTGTTATGACGCTTTGTTTAAAGTGCAACCTGCTGAAAAAGAAATGTTGGTCTCTGAGCGTCAAGCCGCACAAGAAATTAAGCCTGAACCGACAGAGAAACTAACTTTCAAAGAAAAAGTCAGTCATGCGTTTACGGACCGTTTATTTGCTGTAGAAGCACCGAACCTCAATCCAAATCTTTCACTATTGGATAGTCGTTGGGAGCTTTCTCCAGAAAGTAAATTGGGGACGTGGAATATTCGTGGCTATCAACCTGTGTATTTAATGCCGGGATATTGGACTTCGGATAAAAATGAACGTCCATCAAGCCCGAATGATAACAACACGGTACAAGCCGATCAGGAACAAAACCTGAAATCGATGGAAGCCAAATTCCAATTGTCATTAAAAACCAAAGCTGTTGAAAACTTATTTGGTGATAATGGTGATATCTGGTTGGGCTATACCCAGTCTTCTCGTTGGCAAGTCTACAATGAAGACGAATCACGACCATTCCGTGAAACCAACTATGAGCCTGAAGCCAGTCTGGTTTTTCGTACCAACTATGAACTCTTGGGTTTGAACTGGCGTATGCTGGGCTTAACTTTTAACCATCAGTCTAATGGGCGTTCTGATCCTTTATCGCGGAGTTGGAATCGTGTCATGTTAAATCTTGGATTTGAACGTGACAATTTTGCACTGATGTTACGTCCTTGGTATCGTTTCGAAGAAGATACCAAAGATGATAACAACCCTGACATTACCGATTATGTGGGACGTGGGGATTTAACAGCGTTTTATCGTCATAAAGATCATGACTTTAGTTTGATGTTACGTCATTCATTGAAAGGTGGTGATGATTCACATGGTGCGGTGCAGTTCGATTGGACTTTCCCAATCAATGGTAAATTACGCGGCACAGTTCAGTTGTTTGATGGCTATGGTGAAAGCCTGATTGACTATAACCATCGGGCAACCTATGTCGGTGTCGGTGTGTCATTAATGAATTGGTTTTAATGATTGCTCAATAATTAATTTACGGACGTAAAAGTAATTTCGCATTTTTAAGATGCTTTTAAGTCTAATCGACGGAGTCTTATATCTAGGGATTGAATAAAGGGATTAGCCTTCGGCTGGAGGTACTTTTGTTTCGGCAAAAGTACCCAAAACCATTGTCATCCGCAAAACTCGCTCTCTAGCGTCTATTTACTTAAAGTATCGCAAAAACATTTTTGATTAGAAGTCATTCTGTCTCAAACACTTGCGGATGACCTTACCGCGTATCGTTCTTTCATTTGAATCAAATTACGCTACTGATGTTACTATGTAACATCATTAAATAAAAAAACCATGCTATGGCGTGGTTTTTTTTATGGCGGAGACAAAATGTACAAATCAACCGATTTGGATCTCAGAAGGTGGGTGTTTTAAGCGACTCTTCTTCGGTGTAGCAATCAGATAAGCCAGTGTTAAGGGGCCAAGACGGCCTGCGAACATTAATAAGATCAGGGCGACTAAACTGGCGGGTTGTAAGTCACTGGTGATGCCACGAGATAGGCCAACGGTACAGGCAGCGGATACTGCTTCAAAGAGTAAGTCTAAAAAGCGTTTGTCAGGCTCGAGTAGCAATAGACTGAAAAAACCAATGAATATCAACGTTACTGTAATGAAAATCACCGCTAATGCTTTAAAGGTAGTTTTTTCTGAAACAGAGTGGTTAAACACACGCAGTTCATCTTCACGTCTTAAAAAACTGACAACACTGAGCACAACAATAATAAACGTCCCGACTTTAATGCCACCGGCTGTACTGAGCGAGCCACCACCAATAAACATTAGTAACATTGTGACGAGTGATGATGCATCGCTCATGCTTTCCATGGGCAAGCTGTTAAAACCTGAAGAACGCGGAACTGTTGCATGGAACCACGCGTTGAGGGCTTGGTCACCAAGTGACATCGTGGCTAAGGTCGCAGCATTATTGGCTTCTAATAACCAAATGGTGATGAAGGCAAAGACATTTAAGCCTGCAATGGTCGATAAAATCAGCTTGCTATTGGTACTGAGTTTTTTCCAACTTTTATTGCGCTTAATGTCCATTAGTACCAAAAAGCCGATACCACCAATGATGTAAAGCATACTGATGGTAAACGTAATGAAATAACGGTCAGCAAAGCTCATTAAACTATTGGGAAATAATGAAAATCCACCATTATTAAATGCTGAAACACTATAAAAGGCAGCATAAAACAGGGCCTGGTTAAAATTGTATTCTTGCATCCAAGCGATGGTCAAAATTACCGTACCCACCATTTCAAAAAATAGCGAATACAGCAGTACGCCTTTGATGGTCATGGTTACTTTGGCAAGGCTAGTCTGTCCAATGGTTTCTTGAGCCATAATTTGTTGTTTTAGCCCAATTTTGGGGGACAAACTCATAGCGGCCAATATCGCAAAGGTCATAAAGCCGAGACCGCCGCATTGTAGTAAACCCATAATCACGACTTTACCAAACACCGTATAGGCTTCGCCGACATTCACAACCGAAAGTCCTGTAATAGTCACGGCAGAGGTCGCTGTAAAGAGGGCATTGATCCAACTTAAATCGCCATGATGTGAATAAGGGAGTTTTAACAGCAAGGTGCCAATTATAATAAGCCCAAGAAAACCCAATGCCAAAATACTGGGTGGGCTAAGATTAATGGTATTACGCTGTTTATTGTGCAGTTTCATGTTTTTCTACTGTCATTTTGCGTGATTATGTGCAAAAGGAGCACGACGCTGATTACAAAGTTGCTTTGAAATATTTAGCCAGTCGACGTAAATGTTCGAGTAAACCTTCAACCACTAAAATATCACCTGTTTGTAAAATCAGGTTTGGATCTAAACTATATTGAAGCTCGGTGCCACGTTTATGCAAAATTGTTTTCACTTCAGGGACATGATCCATTATTTGATTTAAACGCGTGCCTTGTTGTGATTCTTTAATTTCAACTTTCACCAAATAATGATCATCTTCGAGCACCATGTAGCGGCTCACCATTGGATAACTCAATGACTGGGCAACGCGGACACCCATATCTTCTTCAGGATGGATGATTTTGCTGATGCCTAAATGGGTTAAAATCATGTGATGCGCTTTGGACTTGGCTTTGGCCCAAATTTTGTTGATCCCCATGTTTTTAAGATGAAGCACACATAAGATGCTGGCTTCAATATCTTCACCAATCGCGACAACGACGGCTTCACAATTTTGAATATTGAGTTCTTGTAAAACGTGCTCATCTGTTGCGTCAGCAATCACTGCATGGGTCAGTTGGTCTGAAATACTTTCAACAAACTTTTTGTTGCTATCGATTCCAATGACATCGTGTTTTAAACCCATGAGTTCAGTGGCTACAGTTGCGCCAAAACTTCCTAAGCCAATCACAGCGAATTGAGCCATGCCGTATTCCTAAATTATTCTAAAGTTATTGAATATGTTGATGTTAGCTTGTTCAGCCTAGAGCGGCTATGAAAATTTACATAATCCATCTAAACCGAAAAGCTCTAATTTTTAATTTCTTCAGTATTTTGATAGGCATAAAGTTCAGCAATATTGGGGCAATTTTCCATAACTTGTTGGTATTTAAAAATTTCATAGCCTAAGTTGTTTTTTAGAATATATTGAAATTGATGTTGATCTTCTTTAATGACATTAAGAGTGGCTTTACGAACAAGCTCGGAATTGTTCTTTAAACGGTTTAAGCCATCGCATGAAAATTCACGGATAATGGCTTGAACAGATTCGGGAGCGGTTTGATCACTTAGCTCATCAAAGTGAATATATACAATGTAATTTGGATATTGATTCAACATTTCAGCCTGCGCGGTATAGCCGTAAATATTTTCTAGATTTTGCGTACGTGACTGATTTGGAATTTGTTTCATACTTTGACGAATCTTATCTTCCTCTTGCTTAAGTTGATAAGCCGGATATGCATAAAAATATCCACCTAAACCCACAATAGCGATCATAAATAAGGCATAAAAATTCAATTTTAAATATCCATTTTGTTTTATTTTCAATGGATTATAGTGTGTGATGAATTTAACAACAATGACAGCGTTGATGAATTAAATTGATGAATATATTTATTTTGATGTAGAAAAGAATTGATGCAAATAAAAAAGCTGGAATCTAGATTCCAGCTCTTTTATAGAAGTCTCATTTATTTCAAGAAACGTTGATAACCGAGGTTATTTGTAATCTCAACATATGGATAGGTAATATTTTCCAATGTTTCAATCAAGCCATCTGGATTTTGTTTCGCATCCGTTGCTTCCATACCCACCAATACACGACCTTCAGCAGCACCGTGGTTACGGTAGTGGAATAGGGTGATGTTATGGGTCGGACCAAGACGTTCTAAGAAAGTCAGTAGTGCGCCCGGACGTTCTGGGAATTCCACGCGGAATAGGCGTTCATTCTCGATATCTGCATGACCGCCAATTAAATAACGGATATGAAGCTTAGCGACTTCATCATCAGAAAGATCATCTACATCGTATTGGAATTTTAAAGTTTCAAAAATTTCCTGACGTTCTTTCTCGCCATTTTTGAGACTGATTCCCACAAAGACTTGAGCAGCAGAAGAATTACTAGCGCGGTAGTTAAATT
This sequence comes from Acinetobacter sp. YH01005, assembly GCF_013420465.1. Taxonomy (NCBI): domain Bacteria; kingdom Pseudomonadati; phylum Pseudomonadota; class Gammaproteobacteria; order Moraxellales; family Moraxellaceae; genus Acinetobacter; species Acinetobacter sp. YH01005. Next base: position 18,063 of record NZ_VOYA01000024.1, read on the forward strand.
CAGTGATGTTACGCCCTTGTAGTGCGCGGCAGAATTGGAGGAATGAACCTTTTTCTTCTGGAATGGTCACAGCAAAGATCGCTTCTTTGCGTTCACCCAGTTCAGTACGTTCCGCAATGTAGCGCAGACGGTCAAAGTTCATATTGGCGCCGCATACAATCGACACCATATTTTTGCCTTCTAGACCATGCTCTGCAACATACTTCTTGATACCTGCAAGCGCCATTGCACCAGATGGTTCAACAATGCTACGGCATTCATCAAAGGTATCCTTAATGGCTGCACAGATTTCATCTGTATTTACCAGTACAACTTCACGCTCAACAATTGGGCCTGAGTTATCTGATTTTTGTAGCTGAATCACTTCAAATGGTTTTTCACCAATTTGAGCAACTGCTGTACCGTCGGCAAATAAACCTACAGATGGAAGAATGACACGTTCATTAGCTTCAAAGGCTGCTTTTAAACATGCTGATTCGTCATATTCAACAGGAATGACTTTAACATGCGGTGCCACATCACCAAGATAAGCAGCTACACCGGCAATGAGACCGCCACCGCCTACAGCAACGAATACATAGTCGACATCACGCCATTGACGCAAAATTTCATTGGCAATGGTGCCTTGACCGGCCATAACGAGTTCGTCGTCATAAGGTGGAATAAAGGTCATCCCTTCATCTTTTGCACATTGGATTGCATATTTATTGGCTACGTCAAAAGAATCGCCATGCAGAACCACTTCACCGCCTAAGCGTTTAACCGCTTGTACTTTAATGTCTGGTGTGGTTTTAGGCATAACGATAATGGCGCGGATACCTAACTTTTTACCAGATAAAGCCACGCCTTGAGCATGGTTACCTGCAGAAGCAGTAATAACGCCACGTTCCAACTGAGATTTCGGTAATTGACTAATACGGTTATAGGCACCGCGTAGCTTGAAAGAAAAGACAGGTTGTAAATCTTCGCGTTTAAAGCGAATGTTATTGTTTAGTTTTTCACTAATTCGTGGCGCTGCTTCGAGTGGGGTTTCGATTGCAACGTCATAGACCGTTGCCTGTAATATTTGTCGAACCAAACGAGACAGCATGTTAATTTTCCATCTAACAGTTTAAAATAGGCGTTCATTGTAACAAACACCCGTACATTTGGGCTGTAAAATCAGCAACAAATGTCAAAAAATAGTTGAGCCAAGTTATGAGTCTGTATGCTACCCAAGATGAAAAGAAACAAGCTGCCGCAAAAGCTGCGTTAAAGCATTTGCCAAAGGGCGGTATTTTGGGTGTTGGTACAGGAAGTACTGTGAACTTCCTCATCGAATTATTGCCAGAGCTTCAACTCGAAGCCGCTGTTGCGAGTTCTGAAGCAACTGCACAGCGTTTGAAAAAATTAGGCATTGAAGTGGTTGATATGAACCACGTTGGCGGTTTAGATGCCTATGTGGATGGCGCTGACGAAATTGACCGTCATATGCACATGATTAAAGGCGGCGGCGCTGCGTTGACTCGTGAAAAAATCGTGGCATCTATTGCGAAAAAATTCGTATGTATCGTAGATGATTCTAAATGGGTTGATCAGTTGGCACGTGAATTTCCGCTTCCTGTAGAAGTGATTCCAATGGCACGTTCTGCTGTGGCACGTAAAATCGTTTCTTTAGGCGGCGATCCTGTGTACCGTGAAGGCGTAGTAACAGATAACGGTAATGTAATTTTAGACGTACACAACTTAAATATCCTAAATGCATTGGAACTTGAAAAGACTTTGAATGACATACCAGGTGTAGTGTGTAACGGTATCTTTGCATTAAACAAAGCTGATATTGCTGTTGTTGCAACTGATAACGGTATTGAAGAGCGTACTGCGGTTTAATCTATAGAAAATTTAAATGTAAATAGAGTTTCGATTTATATTTAAATTTCTAATGGAAGTTCCCTCTCCTTTGAGGAGAGGGTTAGGGAGAGGTCAATTTAAAAGTCCCCCTCATCCTAACCTTCTCCCAGAGGGAGAAGGAACCCCCAATATACTTTTTGAAAACTGCTTAAAATTCAATTTATGCATTGTTTAAAAGCTTTTAATAAAAAAATAAATGACACCAAACCTTCCTGAAATTCAAATCACTCGAAAATTACGTGCCACACGCTTAAGACTGCGTGTAGAACCAACGCAAATTAAATTAACAGTTCCCCAGTTTTGTACACAGCGTCAAGTTCAAGAATTTTTAAAACAATCAGAACAATGGATGATTGAGACATGGCAAAAGCAGCAGGAAAAATCAGGGCAGATTGATAAAACGCTTCCAGTAGAATTAAAACTCTTTAATTTAGAACGGCCGTTGCAGGTTGTATATCAAACTCAAAAACACTCATTCATCTTAAATGAAGTAAATCATCAGCTATTCATCAGTGATCGACAGCCTGAGCAATATTTAAAAAGCTTTGTGATTGCTTATGCCAAAGAGTATTTACCAATTTATTTAAAGAAAGTGAGCAGTGAAACAGGCTTGAAATATGGTGATTGCTCAATTCGTCAGCCCAAAACTCGCTGGGGGAGCTGTTCTGCAAAGCATGACATTATGTTGAATAGTGGGCTGGTACTTTTTCCGTTGGAAATCACGCGTTATGTGGCTGTACATGAGTTAGCGCATACTAAGCACTTTGACCACAGTTCAAATTTTTGGGCAGAAGTGCAAAAGCATGATATAAATTTTCAGCAGCATCGAAAAATACTAAAAATGACGGCAATGCCTTGGTGGTGGGTGCTCTGAATTAAAGGCACTAAGTTGTAAACACTAAAGCATTTCTTAATATATTATTTCAATTAAATCAAATCCTTCTTGGTATGTAGGCGGTTCTAATGCGTAATAAACATTGGTTAATGCCATCAGATCGACTATTTCATCTGAAGGGCGTTGAGCGTTTCTTTTTATGCATACTTCGAGCGGGATTTGAAACCATACAGCAACGCATTTTTTACCCAATTATTTAGCTTGCTCAATTATCGGTAGACGTTCAGATTGCTTTACTAAAATAGCATCAAAAATAATATTTTCAGGTTCGCGGGATATTTGGTTTTTGGCCCAAGTTGATTTCCCAGCCCCTTGGCATCCGATCAATATATAAATGATTTTAACCTTTGGGTTAGTTTTTAATTCATGCTTAAAAGCGTCAAAACAGCATTGTCATGCTGGAATATTTCTTTCTTTAGTGAAGACACGACCTTGAGCTGTGGATAGGTAATGATCAGGATTTATATGCATGATCTGACTTAATAGGATTCAGAAGATAAGTTAACATTATAAAGTGAAGCTTTATATGTCAAAACAGTTCAGAAAACCGTAACTTCCTGTCATACTACGCAGTCATCAAATGGATACTTTGAATAGAGGTAAAGAGCGTGATTTCAGTAGGTATTGTCGGCGGTACAGGTTACACAGGTGTTGAATTACTGCGTATTTTACTGCGACACCCAAATGCAGAAGTGAAAGTTTTAACTTCGCGTACTGAAAATGGCCGCCGTGTGGATGATATGTTCCCAAGCTTGCGTGCACATACAGACCTTTGCTATTCAGATCTAAATATTGAAGAACTAAAACAATGTGACGTTGTATTCTTTGCGACGCCGCACGGTGTTGCAATGAAACACGCAGAAGAGTTAGTTGCTGCAAATACTAAAGTGATTGACCTTGCTGCTGACTTCCGCTTGCAAGACTTAGCTCAATTTGAGAAATGGTATGGCCTCGACCATGCTTGCCCAGAATTATTAAAAGATTCAGTTTACGGTTTGTCTGAATTAAACCGTGAAAAAATTCAAAAGGCTTCAGTGATTGGTAACCCAGGTTGTTACCCAACAACTGTTCAGCTCGGTTTAGCGCCAGTATTAAAAGCTGAAGGATTAGTGAAACCTGAAAGCATTATTATTGATGCAAAATCAGGTGTGTCTGGTGCAGGTCGTAAAGCCAGCCTGGGTATGATCTATTCTGAAAATGCAGATAACTTTAAAGCTTATGGTGTAGCGGGTCACCGTCATCACCCTGAAATTGTAGAAGCCTTGGAAAATATTTCAGGTCAAAAAGGTGTGTTTAACGAAATTTTATTCGTACCACATTTAGTACCAATGATTCGTGGCATGCTCAGCACTATCTATATTGATTTGACAGACGCAGGTGCTTCTGCGGATTTACAAAGTATATATGAACAGTTCTATGCCAATGAGCAGTTTGTAGATGTTATGCCTGCAGGTAGCTCACCTGAAACACGTACTGTGCGTGGTGCGAACCAATTACGTATTGCGATTTGCAAACCTCAACCGAAAAAATTAGTGATTTTGGTGGCTCAAGACAACTTGGTGAAAGGTGCAGCAGGTCAAGCCGTACAAAATATGAACTTGATGTTTAGTTTTGCTGAAAATGCAGGACTTCAAGGCATTGGTTTATTACCATAAGAAACGATTTAAAACTTCACACACATTTAAAACTGGATTTAAATGTGTGCCTTGAGTGAACTAAAAATAAGAGATGACGATGTCGAATACAGAATCTAATTTCAAGTCAGAACCTGAAAACAGTGAAAAAACGCCTTTTATGAAGACGAATATGCCACTGGCGATTGGTGCAGTTGTACTTGCATTGAGCAGCGGTTTGCTCGGATATAGTATTGGTCATCGTCAGGGCTTAACTGTGGTCGGTTATGATGCAGATGCAGAGCAACTTGTTGATGTGGTGCAAAAGCAAAAAACTGAATTAGCAGGCCTGAATAAAAGTTTGAATGCGGCAATTCAAGAGCGTGATGTTGCTGTAAGTAATTCAAATGATTTATATTTGGCTGTTAAAAAAGCACGTGATGATCAAGAGTTAACCGGTAATTTGGGTGTTTTGTATCGTGAAGTATTGCGCCAACGTGGTGGTATGCCGCTTGCAGTACAACATTTAGCGATTAAACCGTTACCTGAAAATGCGTATGAATACCAACTTGATCTCGTTCAAGTAAGTCCGTCAAAAAGTAATGTGTCTGGAAGTGTTGAGCTGCGTTTAATTAAGGGTACAGAAGTACTTGTAGTGCCTTTAGAGGACAAAAACTTTAACTTTAGCGAAAGTGAGCGACTCACTGGACGTTGGACCATGCCAAAAGGCTTTAGTCCAGACTTTATTGAAGTGCGTTTAAGCGGTTCTAAACCCGTTATTCGCCGTTTTAGTTGGTCGAAAGGTCAGCCTGTTGAAAATCAATCTACCTTCCTTTCAGAAATTCCTCAAACTGAAGCAAGTGCAAACTAAGTGTGAAACCTAAATCCTATGCGAACCAATAAGCGTCAAACGTGTTTATCTGACATTAAAAATTCATTTTACCAATCTGGTTTAGTGGACTGGCATCTAAACCCGACTCTCAGCCAAGGTACGCAGGATGATGGTGATTCAGACATTCAAGTATTGACTGCGCCACCTGAGTTAAAGCGTCCTCCTATGTATGCTGTCGTTTTAATGAACGATGATTACACCCCAATGGACTTTGTAATTGAAATTTTACAACAATACTTTGCTTTGAATCTTGACCAAGCCACTCAAGTAATGCTAACTGTACATTATGAAGGAAAGGGTGTTGCAGGGGTTTATCCGCGAGACATCGCAGAGACTAAAGCAAATCAGGTCAATAATTACGCTCGGTCGCAAAGTCATCCATTACTTTGTCAGATTGAGCCAAAAGATTAATAAGGGGATTACATGCTCAGTCGTCAATTAGAAGTATCACTACGTTTGGCTGTCAGCATGGCTCGTCAAAAGAGACATGAATTTTTGACGGTAGAACATTTATTATTGGCTTTACTGGATAATGATTCCGCTGTTAATGCATTGAAAGCATGTGGCGCAGACATTATTGTACTTCGCAAAGAACTTGAAGAATACGTAGAACAACATACCCCTAAGCTTGGCGAAAATAGCGATCAAGCACCACATCCTACAGAAAGTTTTGATCGTATTTTGCAGCGTGCAATTTTCCATGTTCAATCGAGTGGTAATGACCGCACTGTAGAAGGTGCAGACATTTTAGTTGCGATGTATTCAGAGCGTGATTCATTTGCGGTGTATTTACTTAAACGCCATCAAATCAACCGTTTGACATTAACGCAGTATTTGTCACATGGCACACGTAAAGATGAAGTCCAAGCTGAAGAGGAAATTGAAGAGCTCGATGGTGAAAGCACCACGTCTTCAAATTCTGGCCCATTAGAGCTTTATACGACCAATCTCAATGTTGAAGCTCAAAAAGGCAAAACAGATCCACTGATTGGTCGTGAAAAAGAAATTGAACGTACAGCTCAAATTCTGTGCCGCCGTCGTAAAAACAACCCACTTTTGGTGGGTGACCCAGGTGTCGGTAAAACTTCGATTGCTGAAGGTTTGGCTTGGCTCATTGTAAATGGCAAAGCTCCTAAACCGCTTGAAAATGCAGAAGTATTTAGTTTAGACATTGGTGCTTTAGTTGCTGGAACTAAATACCGTGGTGATTTTGAAAAGCGTTTAAAACAACTGCTAAATGCCTTGAAGAAAAAGCCTGAAGCTATTTTATTTATTGATGAAATTCACATGATCATCGGTGCAGGCTCAAGTATGGGCAGCACGATGGATGCATCGAACCTCATCAAGCCAGCTTTGGCGAATGGTACTTTACGTTGTATCGGTTCAACGACTTTCCAAGAATATCGTCAAGTTTTTGAAAAAGATCATGCATTATCTCGTCGTTTCCAAAAAATTGATGTCAATGAACCATCTATTTCAGAAACGATTGATATTCTGCGTGGCTTAAAAGGCAAATTTGAAGAATTCCATCATGTGAAATACGAAGATCAAGCGTTGGTTTCTGCGGTTGAACTATCAGCGAAATTTATCAATGATCGTTTCTTGCCTGATAAAGCCATTGATGTGATTGATGAAGCTGGTGCGCAGCGTCGTTTAAAAGCTGAGCAAGATGATACAGTCATTTCAGTTGAAAACATTGAAGATATCGTTTCGAAAATTGCGCGTATTCCACCGAAAACTGTCTCTAAAGATGACAAGAGCGTTCTTGAAAATCTAGAGCGTGATCTGAAACGTGTGGTGTTTGGTCAAGATGAAGCGATTGAAGCGCTTGCATCTGCGATTAAATTATCTCGTGCAGGTCTTAAAGCACCAGATAAGCCAGTGGGTAATTTTGTATTTGCTGGTCCTACAGGCGTGGGTAAAACTGAAGTCACTAAGCAATTGGCAAAATTGTTAGGCGTTGAACTTGTGCGTTTCGATATGTCTGAATACATGGAACGTCATGCCGTATCTCGTTTAATTGGTGCGCCTCCGGGTTATGTAGGTTTTGATCAAGGAGGTTTGTTGACCGACGCGATTCATAAAAATCCGCATTGCGTACTTTTACTAGACGAAATTGAGAAAGCGCATCCAGATGTCTTTAATTTGTTACTTCAAATTATGGATCATGGTTCATTAACGGACAACAATGGTCGTAAATCTGACTTTCGTAACGTCGTGTTAGTACTGACTACGAATATTGGTGCAGAATCAATTTCACGAGTGAGCATTGGTTTCATGGACCAAGACAACAGTAATGACAACCAAGACGCGATGAAAAAAGCCTTCTCTCCAGAGTTCCGTAACCGTTTAGATGGTGTAATTCAATTTAAAGCATTGCCAACAACGGTCATTGAAAGTGTGGTTGATAAGTTCTTAACAGAGCTTCAGGCACAGTTAGATGACAAGAAAGTGGTTCTTGAAGTCGATCAAGATGCACGCGAATGGATGGCCGAGCAAGGATACGATCGCTTGATGGGCGCTCGTCCAATGCAGCGTTTAATCCAAGAGCATTTGAAAAAACCGCTTGCTGAAATGATTTTGTTTGGTGAGCTTGCGGAACATGGCGGCAATGTTGCTGTTTCAGTGAAGAAAGAAAATGGCAAAGCAGTGGGCTTAAAACTCGAAGTGTTTGAAGACCAAACCGCTGAACTTGCTTAATCAATTTAATTAACAAAAACCCGTGCTTGCACGGGTTTTTTATATTTATTCAACGCTAGATTTGGATTTCTCAATGATGGACGTATCATTAACAAAAGTGCTGACCACTTTCGGTTTATTTGCACTAACAGCATTGATGGAAATTTTAGGCTGTTACTTCCCATATTTGATTTTAAATCAGCAAAAATCGCAGTGGTTATGGATTCCAACAGCCCTTGCATTGGCTGCATTTGTTTGGTTATTGACTTTGCATCCAGCAGCTTCGGGTCGCATTTATGCAGCCTATGGCGGAATCTACATTTTCTCTGCATTACTGTGGTTGCGTTTTGTCGATCACGTAACTCTAACACGTTGGGATATGCTAGGTGGTGTCATTGTATTGGTAGGTGCAGCTGTGATTGCATTACAGCCTCAAGGTTTAATTCGTTAAGTTTAATATTGCAGAAGTTAAACCAGGAGCTGTAAGAAATCAGATTTTTATTTAAATTTACATTCAGCGTTGTGGATTTTTATTTCGTATTTCTGTTGAGGTGAAGATAAATCCATTTCCAATACATATGGATTTACACGTTGAAATTGATGCTCAAATAGCAATTCACAATTTTGTAGAGAATTCTTTTTGATCAGTTGTTTGACTTGCTGTTGACCCACTGATTCTGCAAATTGTGTAAAGTCAGGTGTGGTGATAATTCCTTCGATTTCTATTTTATCTGCTGAAACTTCCATTTTTTCCATCAACATATTTTGGTCAACTTGAAAAGGAAGAGTACGAGAGTCCTCGTCACTTATGGCAGAAAGTATTTCATCTAATGCAGCTTTATTTTTGATTTGGTATGCAGCATCCAAAATTCCTTTTTTTACGAGGTATTGATCTAATTCACTTGGTTCACCAGCAAAGCTAAAAGTAGATAAGCTCAATCCAAGAGCCAATAAGCAAATATTTCTTAAACGCATAATCTTAATCACTTATAAAAGTTATGGTTTTATTAAAGCATGCAAAAACAAAAAAAGCACCCGAAGGTGCTTTTTTATCTAAGTAAAACCTTAGTCTTTTTTAAGATTTTCGTTAATTAAGAATTCAACAAGTGCTTTTTGTGCATGTAAGCGATTTTCAGCTTCATCCCAAACCACAGCATTTTTGTGGTCAAGCATATTTTCAGAAATTTCTTCGCCACGATGCGCAGGTAAGCAGTGCATAAATAGGCAGTCAGCGTGAGCAAGATCCATCAGGCGTTCATTCACTTGATAATCAGCAAACGCTTTTTCACGAATTTTTTGTTCTTCTTCTTGGCCCATACTTGCCCAAACATCTGTCACGATTAAATCTGCATTAACCGCAGCATCTTCGGCAGAATCAACAAGTTCCACACAGTGTGCAAATTCAGATAAAAATTCAGCTTTAGGTTCATAGCCCTTAGGTGCAGCGATTTTTAATTTAAAGCCCCACATATGAGCAGCTTCAATATATGAGTTACACATATTGTTGCCATCACCAATCCAAGCAACCGTTTTACCTTCAATAGAACCACGGTGTTCAACGAATGTTTGAACATCGGCAAGTAATTGGCAAGGGTGGTGATCATCTGTTAATGCATTGATGACAGGAACTTTTGAATAAGAAGCAAAACGTTCAACAATGTCATGACCAAAAGTACGAATCATCACAATATCAAGCATGCTTGAAATCACACGTGCAGAATCTTCTACTGGCTCACCACGACCTAATTGAGAGTCACGAGATGAAAGGAAAATTGCGCTACCACCAAATTGGCTCATTCCTGCTTCAAACGATACACGTGTACGGGTGCTCGATTTCTCAAAAATCATGCCCATGACTTTACCAACGAAAGGTTGGAAAACTTCATTGTTATGCTGTTTGCGCTTGAGTTCGATACCGCGCTGTACAATTTGATTAAGTTCTAAAGTCGATAAATCGCGTAAAGTTAGAAAGTGACGTAGAGCCATTGTTACTCCACAATAATTGCTGAATCAAAAAACAAAACAACAATTAGTTGTTGGTTGGTTAGAGAAAAAGGAATCGATTAATATACTATAAGAGAGGTAAATTGCAAAAAATCTAGCGCTTTTGGTGACCGTCTAGGAAACGATCGACGCAATAACTGATGTAATTGATGGTTTCTTGATCATTTTCATCAATGGTGATGCCCATGAGAACGCGCCATTCTAAATTTCGCAAAATTCCAAAATAAAATTGAGCCGAAAACAGCGGGTTTTCACAATACAGCAAACCGTGTTGATGTGCTTGATATAAAATTTCCGCAACGGTGTTCTGAATTTGTTTTGGGCCTTGCTCATGAATATAACGTGCTATTTCAGGATTACGTCCTGTTTGTTCTAAGACTAACCGCATAAATGCCGCATTTTCAGGCATCACGATATGCTGATGAAAGTCACTTAAAGTATTGATGAGATAAGCACGAATATCGGTGTCAGGGCTCACCGTAAATGGTAGGCAAATATCTTTGAAAAATAAGCAGCGACGATAGTCACAAATGGCCTTAAATAATCCGTCTTTATTACCAAAATATTTATAGATTGACGCTTTTGAACCACCTGCATGATTCACGATGTCATCTAATGAAACTGCATCAAAACCACGTTTTAAAAAAAGCTCCGTAGCACTTTCTAAAAGCGCAACACATCGTTCATGTCCGCGCCGCGTTTGTGGCTGGTCATGCGTTAGAGGTTCAATGTGTATTAAATCTTGCATAAAGTGATAATTTTTAACAAAAAAAGAGCTGATTTGACGATAATTATAGCAAAAAAATTAGTACTTTTCTGCTTTGCTTATAAATTAGAGATCTTTGACTAAAGAATAACAACAGATAGGTGATAAGTGAAATATTTGACTAAAGTTTTAGAGTTAATATTCTACAAAGCCATAGAGTTGGAAAAAAATATGGATATACTCAAACTTCGAAAATTAAAGTAAATGCCGTGGAAAGGAATATGACACAACAAACGTCTGCAGGCTTAAGATTTAGACAAGCATTGGAAGTAGAAAAACCATTACAAATCATTGGCACAGTAAATGCCTATGCAGCAATGATGGCAAAAGAAGTTGGCTATAAAGCGATATATTTATCTGGTGCAGGTGTTGCGAACTATTCATATGGTTTACCTGACTTAGGCATGACCAGTTTAGACAATGTTTTGGAAGATGTTCGTCGTATTACCGAACGTGTAGATACACCATTACTTGTCGATATCGACACAGGTTGGGGCGGTGCATTTAATATTGCCCGTACTGTGAAACAAATGATTGCTGCGGGTGCAGCAGCAGTTCACATCGAAGACCAAGTGGCACAAAAACGCTGCGGACACCGTCCGAACAAAGAAATCGTGTCACAACAAGAAATGGTTGACCGTATTAAAGCGGCAGTCGATGCAAAAACCGATTCAAACTTTGTGGTGATGGCACGTACAGATGCATTACAAAAAGAAGGTTTGCAAGCAGTGATCGACCGTGCATGTGCCTGTGTAGAAGCAGGTGCAGATGCGATCTTTGCTGAAGCAATGACTGATATTACCATGTACAAAACAGTCTGCGACGCTGTTGGTGTACCTGTACTGGCAAACATTACAGAGTTTGGTGATACCCCTTACTACACCAAAGAAGAACTAGGCGAGCAAGGCATTTCAATGGTGCTTTATCCATTGTCTCCGACACGTGCAATGCAAAAAGCGGCACTCGAAGTGATGCATGCAATCCGCAATGACGGTACACAAGTCAATGTACTGGATAAAATGCAACAACGAAAAGAACTCTATCAATTCCTCGATTATCACACTTTTGAAAACACCTTAGATAAATTGTTCACTGAAGGAAAATAAAAAATGGCTGAAGGAAAAGTACTCACGGGCGCAGGACTGCGCGGACAAGTAGCTGGTAAAACTGCATTGTCAACTGTAGGCAAAAGTGGTGCGGGCTTAACCTATCGTGGTTATGACGTTCAAGACTTGGCAGAAAACTGTCAGTTTGAAGAAGTCGCGTACCTGATTTTCTTTGGTGAATTACCAACAACAGAACAGCTTGCAGCATACAAAGCCAAACTCAAATCACTGCGTCAATTACCACAAGCGTTGAAAGAAGTTTTAGAGCGTATTCCTGCTGACTCACACCCAATGGACGTGATGCGTACAGGCGTTTCAATGTTAGGTAACCTTGAAACAGAAAAATCATTCGATGAACAACAAGATGTTGCAGATCGTATTTTGGCAACGCTTCCTGCGATCATCTGCTACTGGTATCGTTTTAGCCATGACGGCGTACGTGTAGAAGAAAATACCGATGATGATTCAATTGGCGCTCAATTCTTGCATTTACTTCGTGGTGAAAAACCAAATGAATTGCATGAGCAAGTGATGAACGTATCACTGATTTTGTATGCAGAGCATGAGTTTAACGCATCTACTTTCACAGCACGTGTATGTGCTTCAACATTGTCAGATATGCATTCATGTATCACAGGTGCAATTGGTTCACTTCGTGGTCCACTCCACGGTGGTGCAAACGAAGCTGCGATGGAAATGATTGAAAACTGGACGACTCCTGAAGAAGCTGAACGTGAAATGCTCGGCAAACTTGAGCGTAAAGAAAAGATCATGGGCTTTGGTCATGCGATTTATAAAGACAATGACCCACGTAACGGCATCATCAAAATCTGGTCTGAACGCCTAGCGAAAGACGTTGGCGATACGGTACTTTATCCAGTATCAGTACGCTGTGAAGAAGTGATGTGGCGTGAGAAGAAACTGTTCTGTAATGCAGATTTCTTCCATGCATCGGCTTATCACTTCATGGATATTGCAACGAAATTGTTTACGCCAATTTTTGTAATGTCACGTGTAACAGGCTGGGCTGCACATGTAATGGAGCAGCGTGCGGACAATCGTATTATTCGCCCAAGTGCGGACTATACAGGTCCGGAATTACGTAAAGTTGTGCCAATTGCAGAGCGTTCTGCAGCATAATTTTAAGTGTAATAAAAAAGCCTCAAAAGAGGCTTTTTTATTATTTGTTATTTAATTTAACAATCTATTTGGTTAATAAAACTGGATCTTCAACGCTATATCCTGTTTCAAATGGAATCCCTAGATATTTAACAGTTACTAAATAAAAAGGCTTTTGCACTACACGATAAGTTTTAGAGATTTTTAAACCTTCTTTATAGGTCTCAGCCTTTTGTACAGCGCTTTTATACTGCGAATTTTTAACACGATATTGATAGGTCCATTTATCAATGGTTTCAGTGGGGTCATACCATGATTTAGCAGTGCCATTCATGGTTGTTAATAACTGTATTCGAGCATTATTGTTATTTACTGGTGTTAATTTGACTAAACGTTTTTTTATTTTCGCGATTTCTTTATCAAACTGGGTGCTGTCTTGATCGTAATCAATCCGTTTTGTCTTTGGATTAATATACAAAGACTTCACTGTAATTAATTGCGTCGGTTTTTGGCTATTTAATTGATAATAATATAATTGTGGTAAACGACCACGACCATCTTCAAAATGACGCATTAAATAGATTTTTTGGTCTTTTTTATCAAAACCTAAAACCTCAATGTTTTGAGGGCCGCCTACCGTCGCGAAAGCAGAGCAGGACAGTAGGGTGCTAATTGCGAATGCATTGAAATGACGTAGCTGCATTTTCTTGTCCTGATAAGTAAATTCCTCAATACAGTATGCGATGCAAAATGATATTTAAATATGAAGATTATGTATGTTTTATTCTGCATTTAAGATGTCTAATACACTGTGAGCAACATTTTCAGTTAACTGATCTAGGCGTTCTAAAGCCGTACCCAAAATAAAATAATGATAATTATAGATACGACCATCATGTAAGATTGAAATATAAAATGTTCCTTCGGGTTTTTCTACGGTTGCACTGCCACCGGGTTTGAGTAATCCGGTGCAGGCCACCACGAAGTCCGCATGAAAAAATAGTTGTTGTCCTTGCTCAGCCATCGCTTGAGTCACTTCTGCGGATTCGGCCGTAAATTTTTCTATTAGTAGAGGATCTACTTTTAAAATTTCACGCTTGATCGATGGATCATAGCTGACAAGACCACCTAACAAGATATCTGCACCACTATTCTTATAAATTGAAAATTGGCTACATAAATAACCAGAGCTCGCACTCTCGATAAACGCGATAGTCATGGATTTTTGTTCTAAAGCATCGCAACACAGTTTAAGCATGTGCTTACCCCAAAGTAGAATGGTGAATGATCATTAGTATTCTTAAAATTTTAGCATTGATTTCGCTCGCCTGTAATTTCACTAAAAGTCTAAGTTGGTACTGTGTGTGTTGTGGAATTCACGAAAATAGCGTGATTGTTTAGAAGCTGTACGAAAATATGAAATAAAGGTTTCTTCGGAAGGAAAACGATGTTAAAACTTAAAATAAAGAGCGTAACAAAAGTAGGTTTATTTCAATGAAAACGACTGTTAAATATGTAGTATTAAAAAGCCTAGACTATCAATTGGGCACGCCACTTTTTCAAGAAGAATTAGACGCAGATAGCCTGTATTTTGATCAAATTCCGGCTGTAATTCAGTATCAAAATCATCAATTCAAAGTGAAAAGCAAAGAGTTAAAGCGTGTTTATTTGGCGGAAGAAAATGAAGACATGCAAACCATTATTGTGAAAGTACTTGCCGTTTAATTTCGATCAATTTGTAGTATTAAAAATACAGTTCTCATTGAGTTGGGAGCTGTTTTTTTTGTATTTGACAGACTCAAATTTATATATAAATCTAGATTTAAAGGAGATATGTATTTTTAATGGAGCATGTAAATAATTTTGTGTAATTGCTTTTCATCAATTTAAAGGTGATTGCTTAAGCGGTCACCGAATTCAATAATAAAGCGGCTCATGGCTAAACGCCAGTCGCGAATCGGCATATTCCACTTTTTAGATGCTGCATCAATGGCCAGGTAAATCACTTTACGTACAGAATCATCCGTTGGAAAGACTTTACGTTTTTTGATCGCTTGGCGTATTACGCTGTTTAATGACTCGATTGCGTTGGTAGTGTAGATGGCTTTGCGTATCTCGGCTGGATAAGCAAAGAAGGTATTCAGATTCTCCCAATGCGTACGCCAGCTTTTGCTGATCTGTGGGTACTTGTCATCCCATGTTTGGGCAAATTGATCTAGGGCCATCAAGGCTGCCTCTTCAGTGGGTGATTGATAAACGGCTTTTAAATCCTGAGTGACCACCTTGTAATCTTTCCATGACACGTATTTCAAGCTGTTGCGTAGCATGTGGATAATGCACAGCTGGATGTGGGTTTGCGGGTATACGCTGTTAATGGCATCAGGAAAGCCTTTTAGTCCTGAGAAGCGCTGCTTCGCAAGGCAGGCGATCAGAATATCCTGCAACCCTCGGTTTTTCAGCTCAGTCAGAACATTTAGTCAGAACTTGGCAACTTCATTCTCAGCCATCCACATGCTGAGCAGTTCTTTGTGTCCATCAAGATTAATGCCTAAGGCAAGGAATACAGCCTTGTTGATGACACTGCCATTATGACGGACTTTAACTACAATACAGTCCATATAAACGATGGGGTAGATTGCATCCAGCGGACGGTTTTGCCATTCAGCAACCTGCTCATTGACGGCATCAGTCACCTTGGAAATGAGCGTTGGAGATACATCGGCATCGTACATTTCCTTGAAGGTAGCAACGATTTCACGGGTGGTCATACCTTTGGCATAAAGGGATAGAATCTGGTTATCCATTTGCGTGATACGGGTCTGATTTTCTTAATCAACTGAGGTTCGAAAGTACCATAACGATCACCTGGTGTGGTGATCTCAATCTCCCCATCATCGCTAAGTACAGTCTTACTAGAATAACCATTGCGTGAATTTGAGCCAGATTTACGGGCATTTTTTTCATGTCCGAGATGTTCGGTAAGTCCGGCATTGAGAGCCGTTTCAACAGTGAGTTTAGTCAACAATCGGGTGAATTGGTTTA
This sequence comes from Acinetobacter sp. YH01005, assembly GCF_013420465.1. NCBI lineage: Bacteria > Pseudomonadati > Pseudomonadota > Gammaproteobacteria > Moraxellales > Moraxellaceae > Acinetobacter > Acinetobacter sp. YH01005. The sequence continues at coordinate 34,069 of NZ_VOYA01000024.1, forward strand.
GATCGTCTTCTGTTTTGATTCCTTTAGCAAATTCTGCTGCAAGGTCTTTTAGTTTTTGTTCGTTCATCATATTGCCTGACTCCGTTGTGAATATGAAGGTAGCAAATTCAGGCAATTACACAATTTAAATTACAGTCTCTTTTAGACCACTTGATCGTGTCGTCTTCGCTATTCGACTAACAGCTATTTAATCCCCCAGATATTATTTAACCCGAATCGCGGATAAGAAATAAACTTGACAATAAGAAGACTAGAGCCATCAGTTGAGTTACCACACAAAACTCACAACTCTAGTCCTAATGTTCAATAGTACCGAATTATTCTGCGTAATTGATGATTTCTTTCTTAAATTTGAAGCAACTTATTGGAACTTTCTCAAACAAAATAGCCATTCTTTAAGAATCAGACGTGCTCATCTGACGATCTCAGAAATCTGCTTTATTGCCATTTGGTATTAATGTTCTTATTTCAGCAATTTCAAAGCCTTTTTCACATGGTTAAAAGAAGATAAAAGACATTTGTTTAAAAGCTTACCATGTTACCATATGACAGACAAAGCACAGGCGAAACTAGACTTAGAAATTAGTATGAAGTGTTGTAATCCTAATGCCCCGAATATGCCTAGCTAACAAAAAAGTTAATTTATAAGTTATGAAATATAAATAAAATTGAGATAACATTAGGTATATATTAAAATATTTGATATAGTGTGTTTGATCGAATCCGTAAGCGGAACGGTAGTGTTTGAGTTGTTAACGGAATTGCGTATTCCCTCCATTCTGATGTTCAAGCATCAAATTCAAACAGTTAACGCATAGCATGAATTCGCATCATGCCGATCAAGGGAAGCCTGCAGCTATCCGTGGGTTTTCCTTAAATTCTATTTTTAAGATATTAATTTAATTTTTTTTATCTTTCTTAAATTTCATAGCTACTGTAAATATCATAAGTTTAAATTTTTCTTAAGTGAACAATCTCCAAAATTAAAGTTGGTTTTATTTTTAATACTATTCTGTTTACAAAAGCTCATTATATGAGTCAATAAATGAACATATCTAACGGCTGGACTACTGCTTCAGCAACTAACGGCGATGAAATTCGTGTGAATATTATTCCGTTAAAAAAAATTCAAAGCAATTTGAATGGTAAAACTTTAGTTGAAGTTGCTAAACAAGTTGTCCTAGAGTCAGGACAAAAGCTAACTTTAAATATTGATGGTAAATCTTTTTATACTGAACTAAATAAACTATATAAATTGTATTTTTAAACTCTCACTCTTAAACCTGAACAACTTAGAGCTAAAATTTTTTAATTAAATTATTTATAAATTAATTATTTATTTTCTTAATTTTTTCAAGAACTCTATATTAAATATTATTAAAGGAAATTATTATGTCAAATTTAACTACAGGCACTGTTAAGTGGTTTAACGATACTAAAGGCTTCGGTTTCATCGCGGCTGATAACGGCGAAGAAGTTTTTGCTCATTTTTCTCAAATCATTTCAGGTGGTTTCAAATCACTTGCTGAAGGTCAGCGTGTACAATTTAGCGTATCAAAAGGTCAACGTGGTTTCCAAGCGAGTGAAATCGTTGGGATTGATGGCTAATACATGGAAACTTTATTAAACAAAGTAATGTTAGATGTGGTTGATCAACATGGCGCTGTCTATACACTAGAAGCTATGTGCGAAAAGTCATCTGATGAGCCAAATAGTTTTGGGGATTGCGTCCGTTATCTAAATATAGATGATGAAATAATTAAGCCTAGCTTTGATATGCATTTCTACAGTGATAAAACTGGAAAAATATTTAAGTTATTTTAATTTTTACATGCATTTAAATTAACCTCCTCCGGGAGGTTTTTTATTGGGTGAAATATGGAGCCTGATGTATATAAAGCGCTAACCAAAAAGATACGTCCCAAAAAGAAACCACGCACCAGGCCTTTACCTAAAGCCAGTGAAAAAGAGGTGGTCCCACATGTTTGAACAACTAAAAGCTTATTTATAAGTGATACTCTGCTCTAGTTAAGCTACCTTATTTTGTTGTGGTAGCTGGTCATAGTAAAACTCATTTGGTGTCATTTTGTCTAGACTCGAATGAGGTCGTTTCAGATTATAAAACTCAAAATATGCACTCAATTGCTTTTTCGCATCTGTGACACTGCTATAAGCTTTGAGATAGACCTCTTCATATTTAACGCTCCGCCATAATCGTTCAACCATCACATTATCAACCCATCGACCTTTACCATCCATACTGATTTGAATGCCATTTGATTTCAATACATCAATAAATGCATCACTGGTAA
>NZ_VOYA01000025.1:0-34290 GCF_013420465.1 Acinetobacter sp. YH01005
CCCAGACTTAAATCCTATAGAAAAAATGTGGTCACGAGTAAAAATGATTCGCAATAAATTTAGAGTTAAAGATATTGATAAATTGTTTAAAGATTACTGTAATGATTTATTTAGTATTTAGCTATATCAGCATTTTTTGCACGCACTTGCATCGACGCATAAATATTTAAATACAACCAAAATAGCACCGCAACCAATAACGCAACTGCGATAAAACTTAAAATGATGCGCTTCGCCGATTGAAATATCCACATGGCTTACTCCTGAGCTTTCGCTTCAGTTTTGGCATGCTCTCTGTTGAGTCGCATTGTTTTTAGTGGAATCACCAATTCACCCTTTTTAATTTGAACGGGCAACGTATTTTGCACATCCACTGTCGCTTTTAATGCCGTTTTAATTGGAACATTCAAATTACCTTCAATAGGAATGTTGGTTTTTAAATTTGCATTGAGTGGAATATGTAGGTTTTCTTTCAGCACTGTTTTGACTGGCGCATCAAATTTTAAATGTACTTTTTGCTCCAAAGGCACATTCATATTCACTGGAATATCCAATTGAATCGGGATATCACCTTTGAGTGGCAAAGTCACATCCTGCCCCATGACTTTAACTTTCACTTTGGTAGTCACAGGAAGGTTTTGATTCACTTTCAAAGTTTCACGCACTGGAATCGTGGTCTTGATCGGGACTTGATTATCAAAATACACCCGTGGTGTCAGCGTTTGAGTTAAGGGAATATTTAAATTTTCATGTATAGGAATTTCAGCATTCACCCGCCCTGTCACGTCCACATCCAAGGCATCATGAATTTTGACTTCGGCTTGTAATGGCTCTTGCAGGTCGATATTGACGTTTTGATTTTCTAGCGGGATATAAATATTAAAGTGCTTAAACACCCAAATGGCGATGAGTACACCACAGAGTGCAGCAAACACAATAAATGCCAATCCACTGAGCATGTGCTTTGCTTGCAAACTAAATTCCTTTTGCTTTTTATTTTTTACAGTCTCATTTTGAACACATTATACAAACCAGTTTGCAATTTTTTTGTATTTAATTCTTTAATAATTTCATTAACTTAAAACTTGAACATTTTAGTCAGCTTTTCATTATAAACGACTCACACTCATCTAACAGTGGCAGAAAAAACAAGAACTTTTGATGCTTATGATCAATCCATTCGTCATCTATGCCTTAAGTTTTTAACCCATACTCTTTAGATAAAAAAAGAGCCTCAAATGAGGCTCTTTTTTAGCTTTCACAAATTATGCATTCGTTTCAGCAGGAATTTTTGGATAGCTTACGCCACCCATTTGTTCCGCAATACGCAATACTTGGCAGCTATAACCTACTTCGTTATCGTACCAAACATAAGCAGTTAAACGGTTACCAGAAGTGATTGTCGCTTGAGCATCAAATACACCTGCGGTACGTGAACCGATAAAGTCAGACGATACAACTTCAGTTGAGTTTGTATAACCGATTTGACCTTGAAGGTTAGAGTTGATTGAAATTTGGCGAATGTATTCATTCACTTCTTCACGATCAACATCTTGACCTAAAGTAAGGTTCAAAATTGCAAGAGATACGTTTGGAGTAGGTACACGTACTGAGTTACCAGTCAATTTACCTTGAAGCGCAGGAAGTGCTTTAGCAACAGCTTTAGCAGCGCCTGTTTCAGTAATAACCATGTTCAATGTTGCAGCACGGCCACGACGGTCAGCTTTATGGTAGTTGTCGATTAAGTTTTGGTCGTTTGTGAACGAGTGAACTGTTTCAACGTGACCATTGATCACTGTGTACTTGTCGTTTAACACTTTAAGTGTTGGTGTGATCGCGTTTGTTGTACAGCTTGCAGCAGAGATGATTGTATCTTCATCAAGGATGTCAGCTTGGTTCACACCGTATACAACGTTCTTCATGTCACCTTTACCAGGTGCAGTTAGAATTACACGTGCAGCGCCAGCGCATTTAAGGTGCTGTGCAAGACCTTCAGAATCACGCCATTTACCTGTGTTATCGATTACAAGTGCATTGTTAATACCGTAAGCAGTGTAATCAACTTCAGATGGGTTAGACGCATAGATCACTTTGATGAAGTTACCGTTAGCAATGATTGCTTCGTTTTCTTCATCAACAGAAATTGTACCTGCGAATGGACCATGAATAGAGTCACGACGTAACAAAGACGCACGTTTTTCTAAGTCACCGTCAGATGATTTACGAACAACGATTGCTTTAAGATTAAGACCACGACCTAGACCAGATTGGCTGATCATCAAACGTGCAAGGATACGACCGATACGACCGAAACCGTAAAGTACAACATCACGGTTTTCAACGTTAGTTGCATTGCCTTCAAGTGATTTCACAGCGTCAGCAACAAATGCGTCAACATCACCACCTTTTTCTTTGAACTCAACAGCAAGTTTGCCAAGATCAATTTCAGCAGTACCGATGTTTTCGATTTTCGCTAAAGCTTCAAGAATTGGGAAAGTGTTCACAACTGAAAGTTCAACGTCAAGTACGCGAGTACGACGATGCGCTTTAAGAATTTGGATAACCGAACGGTTAATTAAAGAACGACCGTATACTGTAGCTACGATGTTTTTTTCACGATATAACTGACCCACTAGGGCAATCATACGTTCCGCGATTTCTTCACGGTTTTTCCAGCGACCTTGGTGCTCTGCATGTAGGGCAACGATAGTGTCTTTGCTCACAGATACGTCCTCTAATTAATTGTAAATCTAAGCATAAATTTCAAAACCCCACAATTGTAATGGAAAACTGAAAATTAATGAATCTAAAAGCAGATTTCGACAAGGTTATTTTGTTATATATTCACTATCAATTTTCAAAATAATCATGATTAGTATTATGATTTTATAGCCGAAAGTTGAAAAACCGGCTTTTTCGCAGATTTTTGTCACAAAATTTCAAATGTAGTTTTATCAACCAGATCTCAGCACATTTAGCTCAAAGATGAACGAATATTTATATTTTTCAAATTGTGGTGTTTATTTATTTTGGGCAAAACAATGGATTTTTGAAGTCAGATCTATATTTAAAATTCAGTTATTTTTTCAGATTCTCAGCAAACTTTTCCAGATTAAAATCAAAGAAATTTACACTCAGCTCTAATATTTTCGGAAGTGCATTTAAACCATTCTCTCCAGCACTAATCGCAAAGTATCTCTGATCACTAAAAGACTGTACCTTTAAGGCATTTTCACATGGCTCAAAATCAAGATTGACGAGTTGTGACGCATGTTCCTTCATCAACATTAAAACCTGCATATAAGTTTGTCGCTTTTTTTGCTGCTGCGCTTTTAAAGCATCGGCTTCAAGACTTTCATAATCTCCAGTTTTCGTCATGCGTTTGGAAAATCCAACATGTGAGCCATGGGTAGCCGTATTTTCTACGACGGCTTCAGCAGCAAAGAACTGCTGTTGATCCTCGGTCGTCTGCAAGAGCGCTTTCAATGCCGTATGAATTTGCTGTGACTGCTGATGATGAAACTCCCACTCATCTTCGTTTTGAACATGAAAAATTTGAGCACGCCGTTTCAACAAAAGCACCTGCCAAGCTTGTAGTTGAAGTCGCAGTCGTTTTAACTCCGAACTTGCCTCAAACTTCGGGCAACTACTCAAGACGTTTAGACTCGTGATGAGCTTCTGAGATATTTGCATGCTATGGAAAAATACAAAATCATGCTGTATCTGCTCATTCAGTTGATATTGAACAGTCTGATGCAATGGCTTCAAGATCAATGCATTGAACTGCTGCTTAAAAGCAGGTAAAACCGTCGCCAATTGAGTGGCATCCTCTACATGTAGCATTAAAAGCAGATGCTTATCCACCCGTGTATATAATTGCTGCATTAAATTTTGTAGATCTAAATGTATAAAACCTGCAATGGATGCCAACTTTGAGACTTGAATTTTTAATTGTTCTATCTGCTGATTCTCTAAAGCAGTAGTTAAATCTATGGCCACCCCATCAAAAACGTCGTCTGCTAAGGCCTCATTGTGCTTTGTCGATAAAAACCGAGTTGCTGAATACTGCGTCGTCCAATCTAAATCAGGCGACAAAATATAAATAAACTCAGATGTTTGTACGATTTGTAGATATCGCGTTTTTTGTTCACGCTTTAAATAGTATTTAAAAATCGGATGTTGCCAAACCTCAGATGATTTCGGGATAGAAGCATCAAAAACTTGCCCCAACACATGTAACTTTAAGAAAATTTCAATCAAGAAAATTTTGACTTGCTGGGCAGTGAGTTGACGTGCATCACTCGGCGCAATCAAATCCATTTCACGAATGATTTGTGCGGCATTTAAAATGAAATGCTGATGTAATACATTTTTTTCATACTGTAATTCAAAATCTTCTTCTGCATCTATTTTATTGATATAGAGTAGGTTTTCTTCTAATTTTCGCGCAATTTGAATACTCTGGGTCAATATCCTAAGTTCTTCGAGCTGTATTGCCAAATACTGTGCATGCTCACGCATGACATCATATTTTAGTACTTTCATCAGCATGCCCAAATTCATCGGTACATCTCTTTGATACGACTGTGATGAAGACTCCCAACGAATACCTTTTTGCGATAACACCTGCTGTATCTGTGCTAAATTGGATTGATCAAGATCAGTGCATACTTCAGATACAATACTCCGCCAATGCTGATCCAACACAGGCTCTAGCTGTAAAAGTTTAGCGCTTTGATGAAATGGGACAACCACTGACTGCTTCCTGTATCTTGGTTCTTTAATCGATCTTTTATCGATTTCAGTTTATTTTTATCTAAAATAAATATTTTTGTACACCATCATTCAATGCTGTTCTTCCTAAACAATAAATTGAATCATGGCGTGTTTTAGTTTTCTAAGTTTAAGATTTTATTAAAAAACAGCAAGCATTAATTGTAAACTGATCAATTTATCGTACCAGCATTTTCAGTCTAAGAATCGATTCGATCATTTAACGCTTTAACATTTTTTGCTAGCGCGCGTTCATTTTGCTTTTGTTTAAACAGATGCAAAACACCTTCTATCACCAATAACAACACTGCACCCCAAATTGGAATATAGGTCAGCCATTCTTCGGCTTCTACTCGCTCCCCCAATGCGATGGATGCAAAAGCTAACAACACGGGTTCTAAATAACTCAACAAACCAAAAATCACAAATGGCAAATAACGACTCGCCAACATATAGCTACCTAAGCCAAGCGCACTCAGAAAACCCAGTCCTAAAACCGCCAAAATCAGATACGGGAATAACGACATCAGCGCTAAACTATCGCTATGAATAAATCCTAAATAAAAGGCTACAGGCAAAATTAAGCAAAGATCCCACCAAAAACCACCCAAATGATCGGTTTTAAAGGTACGACGTAAAAAGAAATAAATCGGATAAGCCACAGCGACATAGACAGTTTCCCACGCGATACTACCAATACGCCAAATTTCGTGGCCGACCCCTAAAATTGCCAATGCCACAGCAGCCATCTGCCATTTAGACAGCTTTTCTTTATACAGCACACATCCAACCAGAACCATCACTAAGGGCAATAGAAAATACCCTAAAGATACTTCTAGCCCTCGGCCATTAATTGGCCCCCACAAAAACAACCAAAGCTGTGTAGTACATAAAAGTGAACTAATGATTAACCAAATGAGAAAGATCGGTTGCTTGACCACACGCCAAAAAATTTCACTGACTTTGTTTAAATCTTTCATCCACCACATAAATAAGGTTAAAAATGGCAAGGTCGCCAACATGCGCCATGCAAAAGTTTGCTCGCTATCTAGAGGTTTTAAAAAGATGGTAAAGAAATACAAAATACCGAAAGTGACCGATGCCAATACAGACAATGCAACGCCTTTATACATCTTTCACTCCAGTCCAAATGACTACATAATCTTGATATTTTGCTTGATGAATCAAGCTTTTCATCTGGACATTCTAGCAAATAAAAAACCATGCACAGGCATGGTTTTTTAGCATTTGTTCAAATATTTAGGTTTTAGGTTTCACTGTCTGCTTGGTATGAATAATATCTGATAAATCATAACCAACAGATTGCGCATAATTTAAATATTCCTGAATCACTTCCTGATCTGGATGAGCCGAACGAGAAAGAACCCACATATATTTACGACGTGGCTCACCCACCAAAACTGTTTGATAGTCTTCATCGGCTTTGAGTACCCAATAATCACCACGCCCCACAGGCAACCAACGAATGGCTTCTGGTAAGAAACTAACTTTTAATTTCGAGTTAAACGGTGCATTTTGTACAAATGCCTCGCCTATTGATTGCTTCTTGGTACCATCTTTAGATACACAGCGATTATTTACATTAATGTTGCCATTTTCATTTAGCGTGTAAACCGCAGTCACATCACGGTCACAGCTTTTTTGAAAAACCATAGGCTTACGAGCTACTTCATACCACATACCTAAATAACGATCGAGCTCGACTTTTTCCACAGTCTGTAACGGTTTCGTCTGTGCATAGGCCATTGTGGCTGCACCCAAACCAATTAACACTGCTGCACCAAGTGCAATTTTTGCGAGTTTAAAACCAGCTTTCGGAAGATTCGTTGTTGTCATTTTTATGCCTCATTTCGATGCAAAATATTCGATGAAAATTAAGTAATTCTTTCTCTCGTGTTTTTACTCTAGCGGAAAAAATTGCTCTAAAAATCATTTTCTTGTCTGAATTATGTATGTCATTCAAACAATATTCCGCATCTTGTCTAACAAAATTATGAAATCATCTGTGCTTTTAAACGCAAGATTTCATCGCGTAATCGAGCGGCTTGTTCAAACTGTAAATCTTTCGATGCCTTCAGCATTTCTTTTTCCAGCTTGTTCATATGTTTTGCCAGAAGTTTTGGATCCGACATCAAATGACGTTCATCTGCAGTTAATGCCTTGGCCTGATCTGAAATTTTTGCATCGATTTCATCATCTGTCAGCACTTCACCAGTATCAATATCATTAACGTTTTGACGTACAGCACTACGTGGTGTAATGCCATGTTCAAGATTAAAGGCGATTTGTAAATTACGACGCCGATCCGTTTCATCAATGGCTTTTTGCATTGAGTCAGTCATACGATCTGCATATAAAATCGCTTTACCGTTTAAGTTACGCGCTGCACGACCAATGGTTTGAATCAAAGAACGCTCAGAACGTAAGAACCCCTCTTTGTCAGCATCTAAGATGGCGACTAAAGACACCTCTGGCATATCTAAGCCTTCACGCAGCAAGTTAATCCCAACAATTGCATCGTATACACCTGAACGCAATTCATGAATAATTTTAGTGCGCTCAACAGTGTCAATATCAGAATGTAAATAAGCGACCTTAATACCATATTCTTTCAAATATGAAGTTAAATCTTCTGCCATACGTTTGGTTAATGTCGTAACCAATACACGCTCATTTAAGTTTTTACGATTATTAATTTCTGACAATACATCATCCACTTGCGTTAACACTGGACGAATTTCAATTTCAGGGTCGACCAAACCTGTGGGTCGAACCACTTGCTCAACGACTTGTTCAGACTTTTCCATTTCGTAATGTGCAGGCGTTGCACTGACATAAATGGTCGAAGGAATAATCCGCTCCCATTCTTCAAATTTCATTGGGCGGTTATCAAGCGCACTTGGTAAACGAAAACCGTAATTGACCAAATTTTCTTTACGTGAACGGTCACCTTTATACATAGCCCCAATTTGCGGAACGGTAACGTGCGATTCATCAATGATTAATAAAGCATCATCAGGTACATAATCAAACAAAGTCGGAGGTGCTTCACCAGAAGGACGGCCAGACAAGTGGCGTGAATAGTTTTCAATACCGTTGGTATAGCCAAGCTGCTGCATCATCTCTAAATCATACCGTGTACGTTGTTCGATACGCTGTGCTTCGAGTAATTTATCATTTGCACGAAAGAATCCTAGTCGTTCTGCGAGTTCTTCACGAATCGTTCCAATTGCACGCTGTAAATTATCTTTAGGTGTTACATAATGGCTTTTTGGGTAAATCGTAATACGTGGCACTTTACGGACCATTCTGCCCGTCAATGGATCAAACCATCGAACTGAATCAACTTCATCATCAAATAATTCTATTCGAATGGCATTTTGATCAGATTCAGCAGGAAAAATATCAATAATTTCACCACGAATACGGTATGTGCCCCGTAAAAATTCGAGTTCATTTCGGGTGTATTGCATTTCCACCAAACGACGGATGATGTCATCACGGCTGATACGGTCACCTTCCACGATATGCAAAAGCATACTCATATAGGCATTCGGGTCACCTAGACCATAAATGGCTGAAACTGACGCTACAATAATTGCATCACGACGTTCTAATAATGCTCGGGTTGCCGAAAGACGCATTTGGTCAATGTGATCATTAATCGATGAGTCTTTTTCAATAAAGGTATCTGAAGATGGCACATAGGCTTCGGGCTGATAATAGTCATAATAACTGACGAAATATTCCACAGCATTATGCGGAAAGAAGGCTTTAAACTCACCATAAAGCTGCGCAGCCAAAGTTTTGTTATGCGCCATAATAATCGTTGGACGTTGCGTGCGAGCGATCACATTTGCCATGGTATAGGTTTTACCCGAACCAGTTACCCCTAAAAGCAACTGGTCATGCATTCCTTTCTCAATCCCCTTGACCAATTTCTCAATCGCTTGAGGCTGATCACCTGCGGGCTGATATTGTGTTACCAGTTCAAAAGGCTGTTCCTGCATCACACTCTTCTTCAACAGTTTTTATAGGGCTTTATTATGAGGGCAAAGTTGCACAAAACAATGCTAAATTTATGTAAAAAGCCAAAGTCTCTTACAGACAGAATTAATCTTTATTTAGTATAAGTTTCTAGATTTTTTCATCATCTTCAAAATTATAAAGCACCTAATTGAGCCAATTTTTTTCGAAGAAACTCTTTGAGCTAAAAAACTCATAGATAAAGCGTTCATTTACCCCAGATTGATACTTGACCTAGGTAAATTTCACCTGCAACATGGACAAAAGGACGCCACAGATCAAACTTTATGACTTATCAATATCATGACGAAAGTATTGTTAAAAACCTACCCGAAGATACTATTTTTGTTTTTGGCAGCAATATGGCAGGTCAACATACTGGCGGTGCAGCGCGTACTGCCCTAGAGCATTTTGGTGCAATGAATGGTATTGGTCGTGGATGGGCAGGTCAAAGTTTTGCGATTCCAACCATGAATGAGCATTTACAACAAATGCCGTTGTCACAAATTCAACACTATGTCGATGATTTTAAAATCTATACCAAGAATCATCCGAAGACTAAATACTTCATAACCTCGATCGGTTGTGGTGTCGCTGGCTATAAAGTTGAAGAAATTGCCCCCATGTTTAAGGGCATTTCCAGCAATGTGATTTTCCCTATTTCTTTCCGTCCATTCGTTGAAAAAGCATTACCAAAACTCACCTCGAAACTTTTACATACGATTTATCGAGATTCGGTTATTTTCGCACCTTCAACAGATGAGTTGGTTGATGTACTGGCCTTAACAGATAATGAAAAAAGTCTTGCGAAAATTGTGCTGAATACCCAAATGTACCCAACAGACAGTAATGGTCGTGACCGTATTTTTGAAATTGAAGATATTTTGCATGCGCTGAATGGGAAAATATTTGAGTTTCAAAGTAATTCTGAAGGCCCGATGATGTTTGGCGGCGTTATTTTAGCCCTACTTGAACTGTACAATATCAATGAAAAAGATTTCATCGATGTTTGGAAAGCTGAACGTGAAATTGCTGCACCAAAGCCTGAAAATAAAGCCCGTAAAGCCAGCCGCTAAAGGCTCTTTTCACCACATTTGAAACACCCAAAAAGCCAATGTCCATATTGGCTTTTTTTCTACGGTTGACTAATGGTTTTTAGCGACTTAAGTCACATTAAAAATAAAACTTATTTTACATATCACATTATTTTAATATCATTTTTTTCGTCTTATACTACTTGCTGACATTATCATAAAGAATGACGAGCACATAAAATAGACATGCTAGATTCTCCTTTTTTTGAGCTATCCCCCATTGCCATGTGGCTTGAAGATTACAGTGAAGTCAAAAAACAATTTGATCTCTGGCGTCAGCAAGGTGTGCAGGATCTCTCCACTTTTCTTCAACAAGATGAATCTCGTATTTTGCAATGTGCGAGAAAAATAAAAATCTTACAGGTCAACACAAAAACACTAGAACTGTATCAAGCACGTGACTTTGAACATTTATGTCAAAACCTTAATTTAGTTTTTCAGGCGGAGATCTGTCAAACACACATTAGAGAATTGGTTGCATTATGGAATGGTGAAACACATTTTTCCCATTCTGCCGTGAACTATACGCTCAATGGACAACGCCTAGACATTCAACTCAAAGGCATCGTGCTACCGAGTCATGAGCAGGATTTATCTGCCGTTTTAATTACGACTGAAGATATCACCTCTTATACTGAAGCTTGCCGTTTACAAGAACAAAGTCGTCGTTTGGCAGAAGCGCGTTTTCATTATTCTCCAACCTCTCTTTGGGTAGAAGATTTCAGCCGGGTTAAAATAAAATTAGATCAGCTTCGCGCTTTAGGTATAGAAGATTTTGTGACATTTTTGGATGTTCACCCCGATTTTGTACAAGAGTGTATTAAGGAAATATTGATCGTTGACGTTAATCAGGCCACCCTTGATTTATTTGGCGCTTCGGACAAAGAAATATTGCTCAAAAATGTACATAAAGTATTTGCCAAAGAAATGCTGCAAACCTTTAAAGAACAGTTGATTGAACTTTGGAATGGCAATCTACATCATCAACGTGAAGCTATAAATTATGCACTTGATGGCAGTATCCGCCACGTCTTGCTGCAATTTACCGTATTTCCCGATTATCTTGATGATTGGAGCACCGTGCAGGTTGCTTTAACCGATATTACCGCACGTAAAAAGGCTGAAAATTATCTTGAGTATTTAGGTAAGCACGACGTACTGACCAGACTCTATAATCGTTCATTTTATATCGCAGAACTCAAGCGTCTTGAACGCAATCAATTACGTCCTGTTTCTTGTATTTTTATTGATTTGAATGGACTAAAAGAACTCAATGACAGTACTGGGCACGATGCTGGTGACAGTATCCTCAGACGTCTGGGCAACATTTTAAACCAACTTATTCAGCATACGCCCTATTCTGCTTCGCGCATTGGCGGTGATGAATTTGTCATACTTTTACCGGGTGCTGATGATGCAGCACTGCAAAACTGTTTACAAAGTTTGAATGAGTTGTTATTGGTCGATAACCAATTTTATTCTAATCAACCGATGAGTATCTCGATTGGCTTTGCCACCAATGAGCTGAATGAGCGGATGGAAGATATGCTCAAACGTGCCGATCTAGACATGTATCGTCAGAAGAAAAAGTATTATCTCAATAAAGACCGAAGAATTCAGTCTGAAATACGCAATTAACATCAATCATTTGCAATAAAAAAGCCATGGTTTTAATCATGGCTTTTTTATTTAAATCTCTTAACGCTTACCCATCGAACGACGTGTACCGCGTGGTGGCATCCAAGTACGGTCAGCATAACGCTGAGGTTTTGGACGCATGTCTTCAAAGATTTCATCCGAAGCATTATCTTCAGCTTTTTTAATCGGAAAAGGCAAATTGACTAAAGCCTTTTTCTTGGGAGGGTTTTGCGTACTCATACGAATAACTCAATTGAATCTGGCGCTATTGTACAAAAAAAATGGTTTTGGTGTAAAAGGCTTTGAGTGATTAGAATCGATTGGCATATAAAGACTCAATGATCAGCTATGAATTTTATATCTATAGAGGACAACAGCACAAAAAAGTGCTTTGAATATGGTCGTTTTAAACTATTTTATTGACCCAAATCAACTAATACGCTGTCACTTATGTCAATAAATATTGAATATTTACAAATAGATAAACCATTTCTAAATTTCAAAAAAATTAGATTTTTTTACACAAATACCTAATTAAAGCCCTCAAATAATACAAATCATCAAAAATGTTACAGGATTATTACGTTTATTCTTGTTTTCTATAACATTTTTTACGCACTAATTTTGAATAATGAGCACTTAGAAAAATTATTATCAATTTACGGACATGGAGTCCTTTAAAATGAAAAAAAGTGTATTGTGCATTGCTGCTTCTATGGCTGCCCTACCTATGCTCAGTCATGCAGACTCACCATATTTTAGTTTAAAAGATGGCGATGGCTTCAAACGTTTTTCTGTCTCTGTTGGTGCTCTACATGTTATGCCACAAGGTAAAGCACAACCATTCCATGTTGATACATCAGTAAAAAATGGTGAAACAGCCAAAGTTGGTGATATTTCAATTGACGCAGTAAAAGCCAATATGGATCCTGCTATGGATCCAAACATTTCTACTTGGTTTGTCGGTTTGCTCGATAAATTAGGTACGAGTACCTTACCAGCAGGGCTAAGCGGTACTGCTGAAATTAATGGCCTACAAAGTTGGGATAACCAAGGTACTGGCCTTGAAGCCGATGATGTAACCACACTAGGCATCATGACCAACTATTTCTTTACTGATAACATTTCTTTAGAAATGAAAGCCGGTATCCCACCTGAGGTAGACCTAAACGGCAAAGGAAAAATTTATGCGCCATTTGCAGCTATTGCGACACCTGAGTTAGGTATTATCGACCTACCTGAAATCGCAATGAAGAATAGTTTGCTGATTACAGATTTAGAAGCCTACGGCCCAGCGGCATCTGCTCGTGCTTGGACACCAGCTTTTGAATTCCAATATCACTTTGGTAAAACAGGTGTAAATAAGTTCCGTCCTTATGTAGGGCTGGGTGTGATGTATGCTTATTTCAACGAATTGGAAATGAATAAGAATGTTGAGCAGGACTTGATCAAAGCGGGTCATATGATTGCAAATATTAAAGATGGTCAAGCAGGTAAAGCTCTGGAAATTGGTGAACTCCCTTATGGCACATCAGTTCCTGATAATCTGAAAAGTAATGGTAGTACACCTAAAGTTAAACTTGAGGCTACTGATGTCTTTGCTCCCGTTGCTACAGCTGGCTTTACTTACGACTTTAATGATACATGGTTCGCAGTAGGTTCAGTAAGTTATGCTCATTTAAAAAATGAAACAACGATTACTGTGTCCAATGCCGAACATGGAACTTTAATTACCTCTAAAGCAGATATTGAGGTAAATCCAATTCTTGCGTATGCAGGTATCGGTATGCGTTTCTAATTAATAACCTGAATATAAAAAAGACGGCTACAGCCGTCTTTTTTATTAAGCTATATATGGTCTTTTATTTTGAATTATCTCTTCAATCTCTTTTAAACACTTTTGAATTTCGGCTGTGTCATTTTTCTTTATTCATCCATAGTTACCTATAAAAAAAATTTATTGTTTGGTGAATTAAATTTAATCGCAACTCTGCGTTTATTCGAATACCATTGGGTTAAATTTAAAAAATGTAGACTGCTGTATGTCTGATACTCGTTTCTCAAAGCCCCTGATTTACATGCTCATTGGCAGTGCTATTATTTTGGCATTGTCTTTAGGGGTGCGTCATGCATTTGGCCTCTATCTCGTGCCGATGAGTGATGAATTTGGTTGGGGACATAACGTATTTAGCCTTGCCATTGCCATGCAAAACTTAATTTGGGGTGCTGTGCAGCCGATTACTGGGGCTTTTGCAGATAAATATGGCAGTAAGATCGTGGTCGCCGTCGGTGGTGCATTATATGCCCTCGGACTATTACTCATGGCCGTCAGCTCTACCGGTTTACTGCTTAATTTAAGCGCAGGTTTAATCCTGGGTTTGGCTCTCTCAGCCACTTCATTTCCAGTATTACTTTCTGCCGTAGGTCGTGCAGCGCATCCAGACAAACGTAGTTTAGCCATGGGTATTGCCAGTGCCGCAGGTTCTTTTGGTCAGTTCATTATGCTGCCCTCTACGTTACTGTTACTGCAAAAATTTGGTTGGTCTTCAGCTTTGGTGGTCAGCGCCATTTTAATTGCACTTATTATTCCTTTAGCTTGGATGCTAAAAGCACCAATGTATGTTGCACCAAATGCAACCAATACGCATGAAGCCTCTCTGACTTTTAAACAAATTTTGCAATTGGCTTGGGAGCATAAACCCTTTTGGTTTCTAGCACTCGGTTTCTTTGTCTGTGGCTTCCAAGTGGTGTTTATTGGCATCCATCTTCCGGGATATTTAATCGATCATGGCTTTAATGCCACTACAGGCACTATTTTCCTAGCGCTCGTTGGACTGTTTAATATTGTCGGCACCTACACAGCAGGTTGGCTCGGTGGCAAATATTCCAAACCAAAGCTGTTAATGGGACTGTATGGTTTACGTGGCATTGCCATTATTGCCTTTCTTTTGCTGCCTTTAAGCACATGGACAATCTATGCATTTGGCGTCATTATGGGTCTACTATGGCTTTCTACCGTACCGCTCACCAACGGTATTGTAGCCAATATGTTTGGCGTTAAATATCTCAGTATGCTAAGTGGTATCGTATTCTTTACTCATCAAGTCGGTTCATTTTTTGGTGGTTGGTTGGGTGGTGTGAACCACGATATAACCGGTAACTATAATGCCATTTGGATTTTTTCGATTGTCCTGAGTATTTTTGGAGTATTGGTTCATTTCATGGTTAATGAGGAAAGTGTCATTCATGACTAATTCAACACTGTGGTTCCGACTCAGTATTGCTATCAGTATTCTGGCCTTGTTGGCCTTATCCATCGGCTTATGGAGCCAAACACCTGAATTATTCGAATACTTTAACCAAGCGTTTTGTGCACATTAAAGACGTATTGAAGCAATAATTCCAATTCAAACTGCTGTTTTATCAACACTACAACAGCAGTTTTTTAGCTATTTTCTACACGATTCAATAAAAGCTGCATTTTCAGCATATTAGTATTAATAATAAGTTTTTTCATAAACTTAGCTTATTTTTTAATTTTCCAACCTGTGCTTTCTTCCATAGATTAAGTCTCAATAAAGAACAATTTGAGAACTTATGAAATGACCGCATTGACTCAACTTTCACAAGCCATCCATGATGCTCCACGTTGGCATCAAGCAGAACAATTTCAAGATGGCAATGAAATTCGTATTGAAGTGCAACATGACCAAGCTTTGGGGGCTGTGGTTTATGGTTTAGATGCGCGTAAAGCACAGTCTGGGGAAACCATTTACCGTTTAAAACAAGCGTTGGCAGAACACTTGATTTTAATTTTCAAACATCAAAGTCTAGATGATTTACAGTATCTCGCGTTTGCAAGTTACTTCGGTTCAATCTTCCGTCCCGGTGCAGATATTCCTGTGCTGGCGTCACAAGATGATACCGGTACACCACCAGACGTCGTACCTGTTTCAAATGCAGTCGGCAAAGGTGACTATACTGGACATGGTGAATTGGCTGCGCATGCAGACCATCAGTGGACTCCGCTCCCATCTTTTGGTTCATTACTCTATGCCATTGAACTGCCACAAGACGGTGGACAAACCTCATGGTATAACACCATTAAAGCCTATGAAGCTTTAGATGAAGCGACACAAAAACATTTAGACCAACTTCAACTCATTACATACAACCCATTTGTCCGTGCCAAAAATAATAAAGGCACAACGGGATATGGCGCTACACCGCTATATCGTTTCAAAAACCAACCGATTGTTGGACATGCCTATCCACATCCACTTGTACGTACCCATCCAGAAAGTGGCCGTAAAGGTCTGTGGTTAAATGAACGGTCTGAAGTGGAATTGGTTCACTACGATGATCAGTCGGGCAGTGAATTGATTGCATCTTTACGTGAACATTTATTGAAACCTGAGTTTCGATATGAACATCAATGGGAAGAAGGTGACATTGTATTTTGGGATAACCAAGCCACTTTACACTCACGCCGCCCTTTCCCTTCAGACCAACGCCGCTTATTAAAGCGAATTAGCCTAGCAGGAGGACGACCATACTAATGTTGAACTTCATGCCAACAATAAAAAATAAATAAAACAGCAAAATCCGTGTTTGAGCAATAACTCCAAATAATTAAAATTTTAAAACAATAAGAACACTGCTCAAATTACGGATGATCTATATCTAAGGCCTTAAAACCTGAAATCAAATGGTCTAACATCGCACGCACACCCGGCAGCATGCCTTGTCGTGTCGCGTAGGCAACATGGATGACCCCTTGCGGCAATTGCCATTCAGGAAATAGCTCAATTAACTCACCACTTTTTAAAGCATCACGTACAAACACTTTGGGCAAAGAAGCGATTCCCACGCCAGAAATAGCAGCAGAAATCATGGCACTAAAACTGTCGGTTCTTAAGCGTGGATGAAATTCAATTTGTTGGGTTTCACTTTTTTCACGATGTCGGAAATCCCAAAAATGTTTAGGCCGGTCAAATCCAATACACGGAAAATTTTGAATCTCAGCCAATTGCTGTGGCATTTCACGCTCAAAGAAAAGTTGTGGCGATGCCACCAAAACATGATCCCAAGCATCTAAATCTCGAACGATCAAATCACTATCCAATAAAGGCATGTTACGCACACGAATTGCTAAATCTACACCTTCCTCAATGACATCAACCCGATGATTGGTCGCCATCAGGTGCACACTGACCTCAGGATATAGCTGCATAAAATCGGTGACCATTTTTGCAACAGGCATTTCCACCAAAGCCACAGGACAAGAAATTTTAATCTGGCCACAGAGTTGATCGTTCAACGTACTGAGCACAAAGTTTTCCGTTTCGCTGACTTCCTCTAAAATTTTTAAGCAGTGTAAATAGAACTGTTGTCCTATTTCAGTCACAGTAAATTTTCGCGTATTACGTTGAATCAGACGTACACCCAAACGCGCCTCTAACTCTGTAATACGGCGTGATAGCTTAGATTTTGTAATACCCAATGCTTCACTGGCTTTGGTATAACCTTGGTATTTCACCACTTGCACGAAATAGTAATAGTCATTTAAATTTTGCATGATTGTTTCATTTTTAGAATAATCTGTTGAGTTTTTCGCCCTGTCATTCCCTCACTATACCTCAATAATAGATCTCAGCAGCAATAAATTGAGGGCTGAATTATGAATTCAATCAAACGTGTTTATCATAGTGATCGTAGTACTTGGGTGGGCGATGGCTTCCCAACAAACTCTATGCTCCCTATGCAAGAAATGAGCAATCAAACCAGTCCATTTCTCGTTATGGGCTATACCGGCCAATATCACTTCTCTCCAAGTCATCATCAACGTGGTGTTGGATCACATCCACATCGTGGCTTTGAAACAGTAACCATTGTTTATGAAGGAGAATTGGAGCATTTTGACTCTAAAGGAAATCACGGCAGCATTGCCAAAGACGAAGTGCAATGGATGACTGCGGGTCGAGGCATTATGCATGAAGAACATCATTCTAAAGATTTTGCCAAAACAGGCGGAAATTTAGACATGGTACAACTTTGGGTCAATTTACCTCGTCATGCCAAAATGACTGAACCTCGCTATCAAGAACTGACTACAGCCAATATTGCTGAAGTTAAACTTGCACAAAATGCAGGCGTGGTACGCGTCATTGCTGGCCAATTTGAAGACACATTGGGCGCAGCTGAAACTTTTAGCCCGATGAATGTGTTGGATGTGCGCTTGAATGCAAATGCTGAACAGGAATTTTCATTCAACCCACAGTGGAATAACATGATTTTTGTATTAAGTGGCGCGATCGAAATCGAAGGTCAACGCTTTGATGCGAAACAGACTTTATATGTCAGTGACCAAATATCGTCCTTGAAACTTAAATCTTTTGAAGCAACCAAACTGCTTATTTTAAGTGGCGAAGCTTTAAATGAACCCATTGCGGCACATGGACCATTCGTCATGAATACTGAAGATGAAATACGTCAGGCATTTTATGATTTTCAACATGGTCATTTTGCTTAAATATTTCCACGATAAAGTCCCAATAAAAAAACCGCCTTCTGGCGGTTTTTTTATATCTATTTTGGTATGAATTACGCATCACACTTTCAACAGATTATTGCGTGACTTTTTGATAAAACGCATCGATTGCATTGACCATTTGATCGAGTCCCGGCTGTTCCAAAGGATAATGTCCTGCATTTTTCAACATGACAACATCGATTGGAACTTGATGAATCCGTGCTAAAAATGGCTGACTTAAAGCCAAAGGTGTCCAGCGGTCTTGTTCAGGCTGCGTCAGTAAAATTGGGCAGACATCAAACTGCTCCGGTTGCGTGTCATTTTTATAATATAAATACGAATCTAGAAATTTAACCGATACAGTATTCCCTGCTGACGTTTTATCTTTTAAAAAGACCTGCAATGCCGCATCATTATTCACCAAACGGTGCATTTTACTTACCCAACGCATCGGCATTGGCAATGCTGATAATGGTGTATGTGCTGTCACATGAGCCATTGGACTGCCCACGCGGCTCATAAATTTATTCAAAGAGACTTGATCACGCACAGTTTTATTTGAAGTGTCTAAAAAGGTCATACCGACGATGCCTTTGACCTTTTTATTCTTTGCCGCCACGTGATAGGTCAACATACCACCAGCACTGAGCCCATACAAAACGATAGGACGATGATCTTTTTGTAGCTCGGCTTCAATGAGGTCATTACCTGCTTGAACCCAATCATCATAACGAATTTTTGAGCCCTTTTTGACTTGGGTGAGGCCATAACCGAGCATATCAATAGCGATAGTTTCATAGCCACGTTGTGCCAAAGGATGACCCAAAATCATCGACATTTGTCGACCATTTGTTCCCACACCATGAAACAGAATCACCTTCACTTTTGCCTGTGGATTCCGATAAGTATCTAAGTGAACAGTATGACCCTGCCAACTCCACCACTCTTCTTTGGGTCGCTGCGTTTCTGTTAAATGGTATTCTTTGGGTAGATAGTGCTGAATGCCCTGCCAACTGTTTTGATCTGTATAACTTACTAATGCTTGTGAAGCAAGTAGCTGATCATCTGCAAATGCCATGATTGAAAGTAACGATGCAATGCTACTCATTAACCACTTCAATAAAGCGCTCAAAATTTTTGATAAGGTGTCTGATTTTGGAGAAGTCATTTTTAGACAATTTTTTATGTGTATGTGCTGATGCTAATCAGCGGCGGAAACCGACGCCATGTGCATGTGGGACAGCACTATGTCACTTCGTCCAATTATCTTTTTCCCTGCTAAGCACTTCAAAATATTTTTGAAGCAGGATTTACATACTCCTGCAATAATCAGCCTTTAAGATCTTTTAACTTTCATAATTTTATCCTTTAGAAATTCATAACCTTACTTTTGATTTTAAATATTGGTAACGCATGAGCCAGTCCAAACCACAACGAAACCTTGTCATCTTTCTCACCTTTTTAAGATTAGGGTGTATTGCATTTGGTGGACCTGCGGCACATTTGGTGTTGTTTTTTCAATATTTTGTGAAACAAGAAAAATGGATAACAGAGCATGAATATGCGCATTTGCTTGCCTTGGCTCAAGTCCTTCCAGGCCCAACAAGTAGCCAGCTCGGCATGGCGATTGGATTTCAACTCAACCGCTATCAAGGTGCTTGTTTTGCATGGTTAGGATTTACTTTACCTTCAGCCCTGCTGATGTATGCCGCGGCCACTTTAAGTATAAAACTCAGTAATCAACTCTCAACTTTATTCTTTCATGTTATTCAGTTAATTGTACTAGCCGTTGTTGCATGGGCATTTTGGCAAATGATGCGAAGCTTCTGTAAAACAAAATTTCAGTATCTAGTCATGCTTTTAGCTGCATTTTTTATTTATTTCTTTCAATTTTCTCTAAATCAAGTTTTGGTGATTTTATGCGCTGCAATTATCGGTTTAGTTTTATCGTCAAATCTATTACGCAGCCAAAAGCCAAATATCGCCGAAACAGTTCCACCCAAACATGACAATGTTAGCCGGAATGCACATGAAAATACTTGCACCTCTTGGCTATGGCTTCTCGCCTTTATCAGCCCTTTTTTCGTTCTGCCATTCTTCGATATACAACATAGCAATATATTGGCTTTCAGCTTAGAAAGCTTCTACCGCACAGCATCCCTCGTCTTTGGTGGTGGACATATTATTTTGCCATTTTTACATCAGGACTTTGTCTCTACAGGACTGATCAGTAATGAAAATTTTGACTTAGGCTATGCCCTTGCACAACTCATGCCGGGACCTTTGTTTAGTTTCGCCGCCTATCTCGGCACACTTTTACCCATGACCGATGTGCCAATCTTGAATGCCGCACTCGCGACGTTAGCGATATTTTTACCATCATTTTTATTATTGTTTGGCTTATTGCCCTATTGGAATAAATTGATGAAATACCCGATGCTTTTTGGCACCTTAAAAATAATCAATGCGGCTGTCGTTGGTTTATTACTGTGTCTACTATTTCAAATGAGCCAAAAATACATCATTCAATGGACAGACTTTATATTTGTTGCCGTCGTTATTGCTTTACTTCGCAGCAAACTGCCAGTTTGGTTCAGCTTAATAAGCAGTTTTATCGGCTATTACGCTTTTTTAACTTTTCTGCCTTTTTAAACTTAAGCAAAAAAAACTAGAACTCAAGGAGTAAATTAATCCTCATCGATTAAGCTTGCGCCCTTGACCACTGTTTTCCCCTCGACTTGATCTAGTTGATAATGCTGCACATCACTATACTGTTTGATCATTTCAACCAGTTCATTGGAATGTGTGGTCAACCAAAGCTGCGTATAGCGACTTGCTTCGGCAATCAGCATCGCCAAGGCAGGTAATAAATCGGGATGCAAGCTATTTTCTGGCTCATTCAGTGCCATAAAATTTGGGGGCCTAGGACTCAACAAAGCCACGGCTAAACACAGAAACCGTAAAGTCCCATCTGAAAATTCTGCACTTTCTAAAGGTCTTAAGATCCCTTGCTTTTGCATCATCATTTGAAAGCGCCCACCCATTTCCTGCACATAAAATTGGGTCTGCGGAAAGGCTTTTTCTAGTACTTCAAACAAGGTTTCACTGTTGCCACGCTCACGTAAAGTTTCAAAAGCCGCAGCTAAATTTGTACCATCATGCGCTAAAACTGGCGAACGAATGCCCACCTGTGGGACACGGATCGGTGAATTTCCACTGACAGAAAACTCATGATAAAAGCGCCAGTTTTTCATGGTCTCACGCACTTGTGAAACTTCGGGATATAAGTGTGGATCGGACAATTGTCCAAACACCGACTCTTCAGGTGTTAAAGACATCGGATAAGCAATCCGTTCTTCATCAACATTTTTAAGAAATGCTGCTTGGTTGGTTCTCTCTAACAACTCGCTCATTTTTCGACGTTGATAGCCGCTCAACCAAATTCCTTCTACTTTGACCAAAGGATCGAGTGCAAACAAGGTGATGAGCGGTTCAGGAAAACCTATTTCAAGTTGATATTCATAATGCTCCATCTCCACTGCAAGCTTCATGCGCTTAGGGTCTTTCGATCGATCACCCGCACGGTGACCACCTGCCCACATGATTTTTTGAATCCCGCCCTCATTTGCAATAGCTTGGGATAATTGGCCATTTGCAGCTTCATGCAGGAGACGTACAGCTTTATATAGATTGGATTTACCACAACCATTCGGACCACTGACGATATTCAGACGCGATAAGGTCAGATTCATATGATGAATAGATCGAAAACCTTGAATGGTCACTGAACGGATCGTCATGGGCTACCTAAAATGAGTTGGAAATGCTGATGATTATGAGTTTATTGACTGTATATTTTGTATGCACTTTATTCTACCCATAAAAAACCCGCAAGCCGAAACTTACGGGTCTTTCATTGCACATTCTAAGTTCAATTTAACCTTAGAATAAGCGGTTCATACCATTCAATGTTGCAACACGGTACGCTTCCGCCATAGTCGGATAGTTAAATGTGGTTTCTACGAAGTATTTAATCGTATTGTTCGGGCTGTTCATCACGGCCTGACCAATGTGGATAATTTCCGCAGCATTATTACCAAAGCAATGAACGCCTAAAATTTCTAAAGTATCACGATGGAACAAAATTTTAAGCTCGCCCACGGTATCACCGGTAATTTGCGCACGTGCCAAATGACGGAAAGATGCCTGACCCACTTCATACGGAATTTTTTCTTCAGTTAACTGTTGTTCAGTTTTACCAATCGAAGAAATTTCAGGAATAGTATAAATACCTGTAGGAATATCCGTTACAGGTGCAATTCCTTCTTCACCGCTCATGTTAGAACCAGCACAGCGACCTTGGTCATATGCAGCAGATGCAAGTGAAGGCCAACCGATTACATCACCCGCAGCAAAGATATTCTCTACTTCAGTTTGATATTGATCATTCACGGTTAATTGACCACGGCTGTTTGGTTTGATACCTACATTTTCTAGGCCTAAACCATCGGTATTACCAGAACGGCCGTTACACCACAAAATCGCATCCGCTTTAATTTTCTTACCACTTTGCAAGTGAAGAACCACGTGATCATCATGTGTTTCAAGATGATCAATCTGCTCGTTGTGGCGAATCAGTACACCCTGCTCACGTAAACGATATGACAATGCATCTGAGATTTCATCGTCTAAATAGCTGAGTAATTTGTGCTGTGTATTGATCAAGTCTACTTTATGGTCTAAACCAATAAAGATAGACGCATATTCACAACCAATCACACCTGCACCATAAATGATGATTTTTTGGATTGAATAATCCAGATCCAAAATTTTGTCTGAATCAAATACGCGAGGATGATTAAAGTCTAAAGCAGCAGGACGGTAAGGACGTGAACCTGTCGCAATCACTAATTGCTGGAATACTAAAGTTTCCGTCATACCTTCATTGCTAAAAATCAAAACAGTGTTTTGATCTTGGATATACGCACGGCCGTGGAAAATATCAATTTTATTACGGTCATAAAAACGTGAATGCGTTTCAACTTGTTGTTGAATCACTTTATGCGCATTACGTAACACCTGTTTCATCGTGAACTGTTTCCATTCACCGACTTTTTGGAACATAGGGTCACGTTGGTAACGTAAAATGCTTGAAACGGTCTGACGTAATGCTTTACTTGGAATTGTTCCTACATGGGTACAGTTACCACCAAGCTGTTCACGCATATCTACAATTGCAACTCGCTTACCTGATTTAGCAAGTTTCATTGCAGCGCCTTCACCCGCAGGGCCAGAACCCAGAACTACCGCATCGTATTTCACGAAAGTTCCACTAACGACCTCTTTCTTACGTGGCATTCAACGCTCCTTTACAAATATTCTTTAATCTAGGCTGTATTATGACGTATATCCTAACTTTTTTGGATATTTAGCTCACATATATTATGTGATAACCACATTTATTATATGAATATCGTTTTCCCCCTATTTAAGCTCAAGTCCGCTATAATGATCGAGCTAATTTTTTGAATATCTCCTCGTCAAAAACAGTGGAAAAGTTGAATATGTCTGAGAACCGTAAACCTGTACAGGGTGTAAAACTTCGTGGCGCAGAAAAAGTCGCTCGCATACCTGTGAAGGTCGTGCCAACGGTTGAAACGCCTCGTAAGCCTGACTGGATTCGGGTCAAAATGGCTGCCCCTGATGAAGTTCAACGTATTAAAACAACTTTACGCGCACAAAAATTACATACCGTGTGTGAAGAAGCGGCTTGCCCGAACTTACCTGAATGTTTCGGTGGCGGTACTGCAACCTTTATGATTATGGGCGATATCTGTACTCGTCGTTGCCCATTCTGCGACGTTGCGCATGGTCGTCCCAATGCTCTTGACCCAGATGAACCACGTCACATGGCAGAAACCATTGCCAATCTAGGTTTGAAATATGCCGTAATTACGTCGGTCGACCGTGATGACCTAGTTGATGGCGGCGCACAGCACTTTGTTGACTGTATTAAAGAAGCTCGAAACTTGAGCCCAAAAACACTTTTGGAAATTCTAGTTCCTGACTTCCGTGGTCGTATGGATGTTGCCCTTCGTATCATGACGGAGTGCCCTCCTGATGTGTTTAACCACAACATTGAAACTGTGCCACGTTTGTATAAAGCAATGCGTCCAGGTTCTGACTACCAACACTCTCTAAACTTATTAAAAATGTTTAAAGAATACTGCCCAGATGTACCAACTAAATGTGGTTTGATGGTCGGTATTGGTGAAACTGAAGAAGAAGTGATCGCGTTATTAGACGACTTAAAAGCACATGATGTTGACTATGTCACCATTGGTCAGTACTTACAGCCCTCTAAAGAACATGCCCCTATTGACCGTTTTGTAAGCCCAGAAGAATTTGAGCGTTACACTGCACATGGCCAAAAGCTTGGTTTCAAAAACATTTGGGCTGCACCAATGGTCCGTTCAAGTTACTTTGCTGACCGTCAATACTATGGTGAGCCAGTGCCTGCGGTACGTCGTAAAACTGATCCTGCAAAGAAAATTGCAGTGCAAGCGATTGAAGCCTAATTACACTAAGATTTAAAACATCGCAAATTAAAAGCCCTCATTGATTGAGGGCTTTTTTTGTGGCTTTCACACTAAGCCCAATTCGTTTCCCAATATAAGATCTTTCGAAAATTGTGTGTTCCTTAAACAGTATCCAATATTCATCCAATATATCGAATTATCCAAGTTTACGTAATGTGACATTTCTTTGCCCGATAGGGATTGTGTTGTGATCATTTATTAATCAATCTATTGATAACACTTTATTTGCGCTTTCATTATATTCGCGCAATTGTCCAATCATACTCACCAGCCGAGTGATGCCATTTTGACAGTCTCATGCACTTTAAAATCAGAAAGACAAAAGATGAGATCATTTTAAACGCATGTAGGCTGTTTTAAACGCATAACGCTCTGGCCCTTGTCACTGGAGCCATAACAAATGCTATTTATACTCAGTGCCGTACTCTTTATTTTTGCTCTTTGGGCCGTTTTTTTCTTTGAACTTTCACGAGCTGTAGGCGCAATAACACTGATATTCGTTTCAATTGCACTCGCCTTTTTAAGCCCATGGTCATTAATACTTGGCATCCCTCTAATTGCTTTAAGTTTAATCGTGCTGATTGACCCACTGAGACTCAATCTGCTCACCAAACCTGCCTATAAATCCTTAGCAAATGCGATGCCGAGTATGAGTACTACGGAACGTGAAGCATTGGATGCAGGAACCAGTTGGTGGGAAAAAGAGCTATTTATGGGCGCGCCTGATTGGAAAAAATTTGAGGCTTATCCCTATCCTCAGCTCAGTGCTGAAGAACAATCTTTCATTGATAATGAAGTTGAGCAACTTTGTAGCATGCTCAACGAGTGGGATATTCACCATAAACATAAAGACCTCCCACCAGAAGCTTGGCAATTCATTAAAGATAATGGTTTCTTAGGACTGGTGATTCCAAAATCGTATGGAGGACGTGAATTTAGTTCATTTGCACAAAGCCGTGTCATGAGCAAGATTGCATCCCGCTCACTGACTGCCGCAGTCAGTTGTATGGTGCCCAACTCGCTTGGACCAGGGGAATTGCTTCTACACTATGGTACTGAAGCACAAAAAGACCGATACCTCCCTGGCCTTGCCAAAGGTGAAGAAATTCCATGTTTTGGACTCACCAGCCCTGAAGCCGGTTCAGATGCAGGCGCTATTCCAGATACAGGTGTCGTCTGTTATGGCACTTTTGAGGGACAACAGGTGCTCGGCTTAAACATGAACTTCTCCAAACGCTGGATTACTCTTGCACCAATTGCTACCGTCATTGGTCTGGCATTTAAACTTTACGATCCAGATGGCTTATTGAGAGATAAAAATAAAACGGAATATGGCATCACCTGCGCGCTGCTACCGGCGAGTCATGACGGTGTCATTACAGGCCCTCGTCATAATCCAGGCTCACCATTTATGAATGGGACAGTTGAAGGTAAAGATGTCTTTATTCCCTTAGACTGGATCATTGGTGGGATTGAAAATGCCGGCAAAGGCTGGCGTATGCTGATGGAATGCTTAGCGGTTGGTCGTGGTATTTCACTCCCTGCATTGTCAACGGCAGCCGGAGAAATGGCATATTTAAATGTTGGTGCATTTGCCAAAGTTCGTCAGCAGTTTAAAATTTCTGTAGGTAATTTTGAAGGTGTACAAGAAGCTTCGAGTGATATCGCATCAGATGCTTATATGCTTGAAGCTTTCCGCTATTTGGTGACATGTGGTTTGAATCAAGGTGGCAAACCTGCTGTGATGACTGCAATGGCCAAATACTATGCCACTGAAACCATGCGTAAAGTGGTGAATCACGGCATGGACATCGTCGGTGGACGTGCCGTGCAAATGGGACCTCGTAATTTTTTAGCTTTGAATTATCAGGCCATTCCTGTGTCAATTACTGTCGAAGGTGCCAATATTCTAAGTCGCTCTCTGATGATTTTTGGACAAGGCTCAATGCGGTGCCATCCATATTTATTTGAGGAGCTACAATTACTTCAAGCCGAAGATAAAAACACTGCACTCAATACATTCAATGAAATGCTCTTTAAGCACTTAGGCTATACCTTTAACCGAACTGCACGTGCCTTTGCTTATGCGTTCACAGGTGGCCCATCAGACTCACCAGCTTCAGCAGATGAATTTAGCCGCCCCTACTATAAAAAAATTAATCGATTCAGTGCTGATTTCGCGCTGACTGCAGATATGTGTCTTGGCCTTTTAGCCGGCGATATTAAACGTAAAGAAATGCTCTCTGGCCGACTTGCAGACATTCACTCTTATTTATTTATCGCGACGGCTATTCTTAAATATTATGAACAAGGTCAAAGAAGTGAAGCTGAACAATTACATGCGCAACTTGCATTAGATAAAGCTTTGTACAATGTCGAAGAGGCTTTCCATGGTTTATTTGATAACTTCCCAATGCGACTAGCGGCAAGTGTAGTAAAAATCATCTGCTTTCCGTTTGGACGAGTTGTTGCCAAACCGACAGACCATTTAAAACGTGAAGTTGCCACTCAAATGATGCTAGATAATACTTTCCGCCAAGAACTGAAAAAGCACGTGTATTACAGCACTGCAGCAGATGAAGTTTCTGGTCGTATGGAAAATGCCTTTTTACAATTGTTGAAAATTGAACCGCTGTGGAACCAATTTAAAAAAGCTGAATCTAAAGGCCAATTTAAAGGTTTAACTTTTGAAGCACATATAGCCGATGCCATTGCACAAAAAGTCATTACTGCCTCCGAAGCTGAACAGCTCAGCACTTACAACATTCAACGCTATGACAGTATGCTCACAGATGTTTTCGATATGCAACTCATCCACGAACTTGAGCTATCCAATCCACATTTAACCGTTTCACCAGAAGTGAAAAAGCAACAACACACCGATGATGAACCAGAAGCCTTCCTGCGTTATTAATCAGCTTCTGCATCGCTTTTAAGCTTTATTTTTCTCAAAATAAAAGCCATTCCACTGTTAAACAATGGGATGGCTTTTTTATACGACCATCAGCCAATGGTATCGCAGAGTCAAAGGTATAGGCTGTACTGCAAAATTACATCACAGAGGGTTTGCTACATGTCACAACAAGATTATGAAAATGGCTTAAAAGTTCGTACTGAAGTTATGGGTGAAAGTTTCGTTAAACGTGCTCAAGACAATACCGTGCCATTTACTCAACCTTTGCAAGATTGGATTAATGAGCATGCATGGGGTTCAACTTGGCAGCGTGAAGGCGTTTTACCCCGTAAATATCGCTCACTGATTACCATTGCATTTTTAACTGCACAAAAAAGTCCAACAGAACTCAAGGGTCATGTCCGAGGTGCTTTAAATAATGGGGCGACTGTAGAAGAAATTCAGGAAGTATTACTTCATAGTTTGCCATATTGTGGTGCACCAGCGACTCAAGAAGCCTTTCGTGCGGCGCTTGAAGTCATTAACGACTATCAAAAATCTGAATAAGATACTGCGTTATAAAACAGTTTTAGAAAACTACGCTTAGCGTGGTTTTCTAAAGGGTTTCATCTTGTTTTTAACTTAGGACCTTAAATGCAGTGAATCCCGAATCAAATCCAGTAGACATTAAAATTATAGAAGAATTCATTCACTTCAAATCGAACTTGATATCCCAATTCTGTAAGCTCAGCAGATAAACTTCGAATCTCTTCTAAAGCTAAATGCTTGGGTAAAACCGTAAATACGGCGGTATTCCTCTGTTTGGCATTTTCCTCAATCAGCAAAGCCAAACGTGTCTTATATAAGGCGATATCTAAATTGGCTTGACTGGATAAAACTTTGGCATGTTCAGCGGGTAAAAGCTCATATTCTTATACGCTTATCTGATTATTATTGCTTATAAATTAAGCCAAATTCAGCAAAGCATGCAATGCATTTTTGTAATTGATATTTCAATTTCAAAGCGCATTGTTTGGCGCAAACGAAGCTCTTCAAAGCGATATACAAAAAAAGGAACTCAAAAAAAATCCCTCATGAAGAGGGATTTTCTATGCTAGCGGGGTAATGGAATATATTGCGAGTCACTGTTTTGAGTTTGCAGTTTACGCTCTCCCACTTGTACCGGCAATATCATCGCCTTTCCGTCTCGCTCAATGTCAATTTGCATAGTGCTCAATGGCGCTTGTTGTGCAACGTAATTGATTAAATGTGAGGTCGAGGTAATCAGCTCATTATTCACTTTCACGATTTTATCACCACGTTTTAAACCTGCCTGTGCTGCAGGTCCATTACGAATGACATCTGCGACAATCACACCATTCACACGTGGATCTAAAATATTTTCTTGTTTAATTGGAAGTAAACTAATACCTAACCAACCACGAACCACTCGCCCATCTTTTAAAATAGCGTTCAGCACTTGTTGACATACTTTTGCAGGAATGGCAAAACCAATCCCCAAAGAGCCACCTGACTGCGAGAAGATCGCGGTATTTACACCAATTAAGTTCCCTGCAACATCAATTAAAGCACCACCAGAGTTGCCGGGGTTGATCGCAGCATCTGTTTGAATAAAGTCTTCGTAAGTGTTGATTCCCAAATCTGAACGACCTGTAGCAGAAATAATGCCCTGTGTTACAGTTTGCCCGACGCCAAACGGGTTACCAATCGCTAGGACGACATCACCGACTTCATTGCCACTTAGCTTAAATGGCAAAACCGGTAATTGACTCATTTCAATCTTAATCACAGCTAGGTCTGTATCTGGGTCTGTACCCACAACTTTCGCTTCAGCACGACGACCATCATGTAAAGCCACAACGATCTGATCGGCCTGTGCGATCACGTGGTTATTGGTTAGAATATAACCATCAGATCGAACGATC
Source organism: Acinetobacter sp. YH01005 (assembly GCF_013420465.1). Taxonomy (NCBI): domain Bacteria; kingdom Pseudomonadati; phylum Pseudomonadota; class Gammaproteobacteria; order Moraxellales; family Moraxellaceae; genus Acinetobacter; species Acinetobacter sp. YH01005. Next base: position 29,523 of record NZ_VOYA01000025.1, read on the forward strand.
ACCCCAGAACCCAAGCTGTTTTCATTCGGTTCTTGTTTAAGCTGATCCGGAATTTGATTGCCGAAAAATTCACGGAATGCTGGATCATTTAATAAAGGATGATCCAGTTGTTTGACTTTTTGTGTTGTAAAAATATTGACCACAGCAGGTGCTGCGACTTTAACCGCTGCATTGTAAGAGACGACACCGCCTGTACGGGATGTATTAACTAAAGGTTCAATTTTTTCTGCAGGTAATTTCACCCCATCAGGCGTTACAGGCGCTTTTGGCTTCTGCAGCTGCTGCCAGCCCAAAAAGCCCAAAATTACGATAATCAGCAGCACCCAAGGTAACCATGTAAAGTTCCGGCGCACGTTTATATCCTCTAAATTTTATAATTCATTGATGGCTAAATAATTTATATCGTATTCTAATGTAATATTTTCAACAAATTTATAAATAAACACAGAGATTTGTGATTCTTTAGTTACAATTTAAACAATAATGAATTTTGATACATCTCTTTGAGATTTTGGACAGTATATGGCTCAGTTAAGTGAAATTATTCAGTGGTGTGACAGCACACTCAAAGCACATGAATTTAAGGACTATGCTCCCAACGGCTTGCAAATTGAAGGCTCAGCAGAAGTGCATAAAATTTTATGTGCAGTTACCGCATCACAAACAGCGATTGAAGCCGCGATAGCAGCAAAAGCTGATTTGCTATTGGTACACCATGGTTATTTTTGGAAAGGTGAAGCTTACCCAATCACAGGTATGCGCGGCAAACGCATCAAAAGCCTGATCAAAAACGATATTTCACTCGTTGGTTATCACTTACCTTTAGATAGTCACCCTACTTTAGGTAATAATGCAGCGATAGCAGATTTGCTCGAATTAGAAAATATTGAAGCTTTAGATCCTACTGAACGCAATCCTATTGGCAATGTTGGTTATTTAAAACAAGCCATGACTCCAGCGGCGTTTAAAGAGTTCGTTTCTGAAAGATTAGGATTTGATGCCATTCACCTGGCGGCAGATAAACCCTCTATTCAAAAAATTGGTTTGTGTACGGGTGGCGCACAGGACTTTATTGGCAAGGCGGCTGCATTAGATTGTGATGCGTACATTTCAGGTGAAGTGAGTGAACGCACTTTTTATGAGGCTCAAGAATTAAACGTGCATTATTATGCATGTGGACATCATGCAACCGAGCGTTATGGTGTACAACGACTTGCGAAAGCTATTTCAGAACAGTTCAATATTGAGTATAGTTATTTCGAATTAAATAACCCGATTTAATTTAAATCGTCCTGGTCTTTGGCTCAGTCCTTATACGTATATTTTCAGGCTTTATTCTGTATTGTTATTTATAAGCAATGCGCATTTTACTGCAAGAATCTATTACAATAACGGCACTTAATGTCAAAACCCAGCAAAATGCAAGGAATTGAAAACATGACAACGATTACTTTACCAGCGTTACCTTACGGTTACGAAGATCTTGCTCCGCACATCAGCAAAGAAACTTTAGAATACCATCACGACAAACACCACAATACTTATGTGGTTAATCTAAACAAAGCAATTGAAGGTACTGACCTTGCTGGCAAAACTTTAGAAGAAATCATCACTGCTGTTAAAGGCGATGCTTCTAAAGCTGGTATCTTCAACAATGCAGCCCAAGTATGGAACCACACATTCTACTGGAACTGTATGGCTAAAAACGGTGGCGGTAAAGCTACTGGCGCTTTAGCAGCTAAAATCGACGAAGCTTTCGGTTCTTACGAAAAATTCGCTGAAGAATTTGCAAATGCTGCTGCAACTCAGTTCGGTTCAGGTTGGGCTTGGTTAGTTGCTGACGAAGTAAACGGCAACCTTTCTATCCTTAAAACTTCAAATGCTGACACTCCACTTGCTCACGGTAAAGTTGCAGTGTTGACTATCGACGTTTGGGAACATGCTTACTACATCGATTTCCGCAACGCTCGTCCTAAATACATCTCTACTTTCTTAGAAAGCCTAGTGAACTGGGACTATGCAAACGCTAAATATGCAGGTCAAGCTGCTGGCGTTGAAAAATAAGTTTTAAAACTTATCCAAAAGTCAAAAAAATCACCCTTTTAGGGTGATTTTTTATGCTTTAAATATCATACTGCCACAACAATCAATACTACACAAAAGAATGAATCAAGAACCATTACTAATCTTAAAAGCAAAATATACCAAAATATTAGTGATGTTTATCTTTATCACTATAATCCAGTATGTGAGTTACTCTTATGTTCAAGAATCTATTAAATATAGCTTTAATTCAGCACTAATATTGACTGGATTATCAATTATGGAATTCGTCTTAATTTTACTTATCATCAAAAATGGACTGCCACAAATTAGATTTTTCGAAAGTGATTGTATAATTCAACTTTATATAATGAAAATTCAGTTTAACTATGATCAAATAGAAAGCATATCCATTAACAACACAAAAAGTCACTACAACCTATTACCTGTCGGTAATGAATATTTATTAAGGATTGTATTCAAACACAATCAAAATCTTTTTAATCTACTCCAAAACACCATTAAACCTGTTATGTCTTTTTCTAAATTTCATTTAGATACCTTCGCAAACCATCAAATTTTAGAAATATATTTATTATTCCAAATTATAATTCCTTTAGATCAAGAGAAACGCATAACTACGCTTAAAAATTTAAATCTACAAAATTTGACGATAAAGCAAATCAGCAACCTAGATGATATAAAAAACTTCAAAAATAACCGCTATTTAAGAAAAAATTTCTAGACTTGAACAATAAAAAAACATTCAAATAGTCATTTCATCAAATCTGCTTGACCACTTTAGCTTTCATCCCTAAAATGCGCATCAGATTCTCCAATAGCTCAGTCGGTAGAGCGACGGACTGTTAATCCGCAGGTCCCTGGTTCGAGCCCAGGTTGGAGAGCCATCTATTCTTCCATAGCTCAGTCGGTAGAGCGACGGACTGTTAATCCGCAGGTCCCTGGTTCGAGCCCAGGTGGAAGAGCCAAATTCTAAAAACCCACTCATTGTGAAGTGGGTTTTTTATTGCCTACTGTTTAAGAAAAGCATACCTACTTTTTTTGTTTTTGCCTTCCTAAAAATATCCGTATAAATACCAACTTGTCTGATTCGGCTATTTTTAAAACACTTAATTTGATTTTTAAGTATTTTATTTAAATCAGGCTTGACCACCCTCCCATACATCTTTAGAATCCACTTCAGATTCTCCAATAGCTCAGTCGGTAGAGCGACGGACTGTTAATCCGCAGGTCCCTGGTTCGAGCCCAGGTTGGAGAGCCAAATTCTAAAAGCCCACGCATTATGTCGTGGGCTTTTTTATGCTCTGACTTTTGTTTTAAGATAAGTATAACTTGCTCTATGACCTAAGCTATTCACTTAGCTCTCCGACCACATTAGAAAGAATAGTCAGAGCTTAAGTTTTAAAAACGCTTTATATTAAAGGTGTTTATATTTAATACATTCAGCCTAAATTTCCTTATTTTTTGCAATTCTGACTTGACCTCACTGCATTTGCCCCATAGAATGCGTGCAGATTCTCCAATAGCTCAGTCGGTAGAGCGACGGACTGTTAATCCGCAGGTCCCTGGTTCGAGCCCAGGTTGGAGAGCCAAATTCTAAAAAGCCCACGCATCATGACGTGGGCTTTTTTCATATATGTAGTTTATTTCGTGCCAAATCTCAGTCAGTTTACATTTTTTATTATTGGTTGCTTGGCAACTTTTGCCCTTGTCTGCTTAGTCTTTCCCAGACTGTTTAGAAGCAAACAAAAGTTTTTCCCACGTCGTGTAATCACTGCCTTTGAAAGTAAGATGTTTCATCGTTTAAATGAAGCATTTCCGGACTACCACATTTTAGCCCAAGTGGCATTTAGCGCACTGATCACCAATCAAAATTACAAAATCAGAAATAGATTTAATCGAAAAGTCACTGATTTTGTCATACTAGACCAAGCATATAATGTGCTTGTGATTATCGAACTGGATGACCCTAGTCATATAGGCAAAGAGCAAGAAGATGCTGAACGTGATGCAATGCTTGAAGAAGCTGGCTACCGTGTAATCCGCTACACTAGTATTCCAACAGTTCACACGCTCAGGCATGATGTAAATAAATAGTTGTTAAATACGTAAAGTACAATCGAACATTGAGTGAATGCGCATTGCATTCACATCAATAACGTAAGCAGAATTTTATTGAGCATTTGACTCTTGAGCTGCCAGCACTTCTGATACTGCTTGGTCAGCCTCAGCAGCCAAAGCCGCTTCTTTTGCTTTAATACGCTCAATCATTTCAGCTTGTTGTTGCTTATATTTTTCTTGGTTTTTGGCATCACTATTGACTGCAAGAAAAGCCATACTGACCAAAAATATAGGAATCAATAGTCCAAGTGCCATCAAAATGATCATCTTTTTGGTATTGGGTTTTGGCTTTACTTCAGACATAACTATTCTTTCATTTACATAAATAATTCGACGCCCAATATAGCAAAAAACAAAATTCGCTCAAGTCTTCATAACATTCTTTGCTCGAACTAACTGTACCCCCTCATTTTCACGGATTGAATGATTAATAATCCAATATGCAAAAAAAGGAGACATGCCACTGCTGTCCCATAGTTTGCTTTAAATAAAAAAACCTGAGTCCTAACAGTTAAAATATGAGTGCAAACAAACACTTTAACGACCAGGATTCAGGTTTTGTCACATCAGAATACCGTATTTC
>NZ_VOYA01000026.1:0-31914 GCF_013420465.1 Acinetobacter sp. YH01005
AAGCTTATAGCAGTGTCACAGATGCGAAAAAGCAATTGAGTGCATATTTTGAGTTTTATAATCTGAAACGACCTCATTCGAGTCTAGACAAAATGACACCAAATGAGTTTTACTATGATCAGCTACCCCAACAAAACAAGGTGGCTTAACTAGAGCGGAATATCACTTATAAATACGCTTTTAGTTGTTCAAACAAGTGGAACCACCTCTGTTTGTAATGATATTTTATAAAATTCAATATTAGATCTGCAGAGAAAAACTTATCAAACTAAGTATTGGCTAGTCTTTTTCTTCGAAAAACTTATCAAACGAAGTATTAAGTTAATCTTTTTCTTCAACTTCTTCCTTAAACTCAAACAAATCATTCATCGTACAGTTAAAGTACTTACACAACTTATCGGCGACTGGTAATTCAATACGTACAGCACGGTCATAATACATACTTGTGAGCGTGTTGCGATTGATACCTGTTGCATGCACCACTTCACTTAATTTTAAAATTTTTCTATCGCCCATGAGGCTAGATAACTTACAAGTAATCATATTTAAATTAATTTACAAAAAATAACTTGCTGTGGGTTATTTGAAGTTGTTGACTGAGTAATACTTTGCTAAAATTAACCTGCAGCAGGTTATTACAACTTATAGAAAGTATATTTTATCCATTTCAACTAAATTATAACTTTTTAAATATAAGGATTGAACCTGCATTAGATTATTTTGTGGAGATGACCGCCGTGTTACCAAATGAGTTATTGATCAGCCAGCAAGCTCGTGACTTAGGAAATCAATTAATTAAAGAAATGAACATCAATAGAAGTTATGGAATGGCTAATTTTCTTGGAGTAAATACTTGCTATGATAATCATCAGGCTGTACTTATTTGGACATTTCAACTGCTTGAAAGGGAACCTGCCTTAAATGAATTAGCAGAAATTAAAAAATATTTTCTTTTAATCTTTCCAGATAGTGTTTATCAATTAGCCTAAGTTGTTTTTAAAATTAATTTATTAAATAAAAAGCACTAAATCAAAGAAAGCTTTATTTAAAAATACCTATTAATTCAAAAACATACCATTTACTGAATATATGAAGCATAGGTTCCTGCTCTATCACTCACTCGTACTAAAATTACATCGCTCTTTTTACTGATACTAAACAATTTATGTCCACGCCACGTTCTGCGGCTTCGAGGGCTAGTTTTTGTTGAACCACTGAGAACAAGGACAACAAACTGCCTACTATATTTTCCCGGAGAGTGGTGTAGGAACTTTTTCATTATTGCTAATCATATCAGCGACAACATCAGCAACGAGCTCCTCTATTCCTGAGAATGCTTTAGACTGATCCGCATCAAGCCAAGACAATGATGGAAACTCAGCACATCATTCGTTTAAGACCTATTTTAATGACGGCACTGGTCGCAAGTTTAGGTTTTATTCCAATGGCGTTAAACACTGGAATTGGTGCAGAAGTACAACGACCACTAGCAACAGTTGTTATCGGCGGTATTGTATCTTCTACAATTTTAACTTTGTTTGTATTGCCTATTTTATATCAATGGGCGCATGGCTCTGAGAGTAGCAAACAGCAATCCGACGAAATTTAAAATCAAAAAAAGCAGCTTAATTACTAGGTTATGCCTAATTAAGCTGCTTTTAATATTGTATGCCCAACATTTTATTGATAAAGCTTACTGCGCTTCATCCCGACAATTTTCATTTAAAAACTCAAACTCTATCGTTGTATGCGATAAATGATAGGAAGATAATTTAGCTGCAACTTCTTGTTTAAGCCTAATTAATTCTTTAACGTCAAAGTTGTCACTCAGCTCAAGGTGCGCTGTTAAAACGTGACTTTCACCATCTAGTGACCAAAAGTGCATGTGGTGGATACCATTAACTTCAGGAAATTCCATTAGTGATAGTTTAATACGCTTTTGAGTCTCTTTATCGGGTGCAGCTTGAAGAAATAAAACGAGTGTTGATTTCAGGTTTTTGAAAACATTAAACAAGATGAACAGCGTGAACCCTATTGATAAAAGGGGATCTAATATCGGCAGTTCAGCGAACAACAGTACGATAGAGACTATAAGAACGGCAACCCATCCAAGTACATCTTCAAGAAGGTGCCATGTCAGCACTTTCTCATTTAATGTTTCACCCGCTTTTAATTTTAATACAGCATATCCGTTAACGGCAACGCCGAGTATCGCTAGCCCTAACATCCCCTCGACTACAGGCATTTCAGGATTGGACAGCTTTGGAATTGCTTCAAATAAAATCCAAATTGAGCCAATGATTAAAACAATACTGTTTATCAATGCGCCAAAGAGAGTAAGTCTACGATAACCATAACTAAACTTATCTGATGCTTCTTTATCTGAAAAACGACTTAAAATCCACGCAAAACCTATTGAAAGACTATCACCAAGATCGTGAACTGCATCTGCCATTATCGCCGTACTGTTAGTGAGCCAACCACCTATAAATTCGATAATAGTGAATGTCACATTAAGGAAAAATGCCCAACCAATACGGTCATCTTTACCATGTTGATGACTATGATTATGGTTGTGCATTTTGTACCTCTAGTACTTTTCTATTTCTTAGTTTTGATACATTCATATTAATCAAGTGACGTATCAAGCGTTGATATATCCAGCGTTTGAACCCCGACAAGTTAGTCCCTTTTTCGAGATAGAACTCATCAGGGGAATCATAAAGCCCAAAGTCATCATGAATACCTTCTTTTTGAATATAGGTATTTTCTCCACGCCAATCTGTATCTGGTGATGAAAAGCACTTTGTTGCAACACCATAACCACAAAAATCATCTTTTACTTGGTCAAATTTCTCCTGTAGAGAGCTTAAGTATTGCTCATCCAATATAAAGCCCTCTAAGTTTATCCAACGCCCTTCAAAGTAAACTTCTACCCAACTATGAATGATGTATTTAGGTGCTAACCAAAATACATAGCTTGGGATAGCACCTTTTTGTAGTTGCTGGTCTATGGTAAACCCATGAAATCGGCATTGAATGCCTAGTCCACGCAATAGTGCCATTAACAGATTACCCTTAGTATTACATTGTCCATAACCATCTGCTAGCACATCGCTTGCTGCAATATCATCGCTTTCATTATAACCAAAGAAAATCTCATCTTTTACAAACTGATAAGCGGCACCAATTTTGTTGAAGTTATCCAAGTTTTTCCACCTACGTTGATCGATCAAGGATTGGATATCTTTGTGTTCAAAATTAACGATATTCGTATTGTTTAAATATTTCTCAGTCATTTTTTATATATCCTTTTCGTTGCATACTTATACTATAGACTCTATAGTAACTATAGAGTCAAATGTCTGGGGGAAATTGATGAAAATAGGCGAATTGTCAAAAAAATCGGGCTGTTCAATACAAACGATTAGATATTATGAAAGAGAAGGATTACTGTTAAATCCAAATCGTTCAGAAGGTAATTTCAGGCTGTATGATAGCAAAGCACTTAAACAATTGGAATTCGTAAAGCATTGTCGCAGCCTAGATATATCACTCAATGATATTAAACGTCTTATCGAATTAAAAAATAAGCCAGAAGAAAGCTGCTCTAGCGTTAATGCATTAATTGATCAGCAACTTGCACTAGTGAATAAACGCATGAAAGAATTAAGGGCGCTTAAAGCTGAATTACAACAAATGGCTAGTGCTTGTGGTTCGAACAACCCAACATACTCATTATATTCTGCTGACCATGTAACACGGCAAGTATATTGTTTACTATCCATTTGAAACCCCATAATGTTTTAAGTCTATGTATAAAAGTACGATTTTCACTTAGCAGTACTTAAATAATCACCCCACCACTGCATCATTTCAGTCCGCTGGGCTAAATAGTCAGCGTGATTATAGCTGGCACGGGTACGGTTCTTATCAATATGTGAAAGTTGTGCCTCAATCCAGTTATCCTGGAACAAACCTGAGTCATTCAAAATGGTACTAAAAGTGGAACGTAGTCCATGAGAGGATAATTGATGTTTTCCATAGCCCATCTTACGTATAGCCATATTTAATGTATTAAAATGAATCGGTTGATTATGTTTCCGTGGGCTAGCAAAAATGTACTTTTCACCGTATGACCATTGCATGACGTCTTTTAAAATATCTAAAGCCTGATCTGAAAGTGGAACTAAGAAGTCGGGAATCTCATGGCCTAATATGACTTTTCGTCGAAACTGTTTAATATGCAAGGCAGGTATTTTCCAGACTTTTTCATTTAAATCAAAATGATGAGGCTCAGCCAATAACAATTCAGCCCCTCGCACGCCAGTATGTAATTTGAACAGCAGTGCTTTTTTAATAATCGGATGGGCATCCAATTTTTGTAATTTATACTTAAAATCAGATATATCCTCCGCTTTCAAATACGGATAATTTTTCTTGATTTTACTGTTAATGGCGATTTTATTTAAACCATGCGCGATGTTGAATTCACAATAACCCATCGCTACAGCGTAGTCATAAATTTGGTTCAAATAACTACAAGCTTTCTTGACAGGTTCTTTTACTTGGCGTCCCTCTATTTTTTTGATTACTGAAACCAGGTCATAACGCTTGATGTTTTGAAAAGGTAGATCCTGAAGGTCTGGATAAATATCTTGCTGTAAGCATCTTTCTGCTAACTGTAGTACACCACAGCGGGGTAGATCGTTGAAGGCATTTTTCAGTTTGAACTGTAACCACTCCTCCCCGACCTTACCAAAGGTGATGACATTAGAGGCAGTATCTTGTTCAAAACAGAAATCATTGTCTTTAAAGTCATCTCTGACTTGTCGTGCCTTTTTCAGCGATAAATCAGGATAACGACCTAACTGAATGCGTCGACGTTTTTTAGTTTGTGGATCTGTATAGCGATAGCACCAAGATTTTCTTCCACTCGGCTCAATCTTCAGGCTAAGCCCATCTTCATCGGATAAAAAACTGGTTTTTTCCTTACAATGAGCTTGGCGAACTTTAATTTCAGTAAGACTCATGGAATTTAAATGAAACCTAACAATGGGTTGATTGGATCAATTATATCAAAATAGAACGCTTTATGTATGATGCGTACACTACGCATCATATATATTTGTAATATATTGTTTTATATATTTAATATTTTAAGTATTTGTATTTTAGTAACCATTATAAGTACCACCTCTTCTTTAAGTTCCCAACAACTCACTTTTTCTGTCATCAATGTTAAATAAGTCTTGTGCTTTAAATTCTTAGATGACCTCCTCTACCCTTTATTATCATTTTTATAAAAGTAACTATATGTACTCATTAAAATTTGTAGAGCTCAAAAACAAAAAAGACCGCTATATAGCAGTCTTTTAACTTAATTAAATAATAATTAATTCATTTTCATCATAAGTGCATAAGCATCACGTTTGTTTTGACGCAATGATTCTATCTCGGACTTCGTCAGCTGTTTTACGAGAGTAATTAACTATAACTAAAAATATAGACAAATATTTGCATAAGTTCTCATTTTGTCTATGTCGATTCAGTAGTGGCAAGGTGGGTATTTATTAGAGATTTAAATGATTATCTTTTGTATTTTAGGTGAGTGTCTTGGTATATTAGCATCCATATCTATTGATTATCCAATCCCTTAACCTAGGCATGACTTTGTGAAATTAACACGCATCCACCATTGTAAAAACTTGAATGTGCAAAAGTACAAACAGCTTGAGAAACAAGCTGTTTTACTTGGTCGTATTCGTAGCGAGGTGTGGGCTAAATATGGTGCTATTTCAGGTTTGAATATCAGTGACAGAGCTATTCGTGATGCGTGGATGAAAGAAAGTCGTGACTTTGGTGTTTCTGCAAATGCGTGGAAAGAAACGCTACGTGATTGCATAGGTGATATTAAAGCCTATCGAGAAGCATCAAAAGACAAAGTAAAGCAGGCGATCCGAAAACGCACCTCCTGTAATAATGAACAAAAAAGACTATACACCTTGCTTAAAAAAGATGAATGGATGACTGATAATTTCCTCCATCGTCAAATGCGTAATCACTTTAAGCATGGTGTTAATCACACACATAATCAAATTATTGTTCGTGCGGATATGTGTAAAACCTTTGAGTTAAATGGTCAATGTTGGCTTAAAGTACCAAGCCTAATCCCTCGACAAACCATTAAAATCCCATTAAATACGACTGTTGATTTTGCGCCACAAGGCACACTTAGAATCATTCTAAAAAACGGTAATGTTGAAGTTCACTCAACTTATGATGCAGTTGAAACACAGGATTGTGGTCAGGAAACCGTAGGTGTTGATAAAGGGTACTCAGAAGCTTTTGTGGACTCTGATGGCGATGTATATGGGAGTGGTCTAGGCAAGCTGATCTCAAGTGAATCAGATTATTTAAATCAAAAGTACAAGCACAGAAACAAGCTCAGAGCGATTGCTAAAGCTAAACCACACAAGAAACAGAAAATTGAGTTAAATAATCTAGGTCGAAAAAAACTAGATAAGCGACAAGATACTCAAAAAGCAAAGCTCAAAACATTAATATTTACAGCAACTCACAAGTTGGTTGATAAAGCCAAAGTGATTGTTGCGGAAGATTTAACATCCCCAATTCAAAGTAAACGCAACTATGGCAAAAACACCAATAGACGCTTAAATACATGGGCTAAAGGTTTGTTAGCTAATGCCCTAACTTCTATATCTCACCGTAGAGGTTCTACGGTGCATCTAGTCAATTCTGCATATACTTCGCAAAGTGATTCTTTCTTGCATGGCCTTTTAATAGGTACACGTAAGGGAGATCGTTTTCACCGTTTCAATGGGGAAGTTGTGCAAGCTGATTGGAATGCTGCGAGAAACGTGCTTGTAAGATTAAACGACAATGAGATAAGTCGTTATACGCCTTACAAAACTGTAAAGCGTATATTGCAAGAACGGACTGACCGCTACAAGTCGGAACTGACCGACTCAGGCTCTAGTTACACGCTTGGCAACAAGACATTAACAGAGTGCGAATTAGTCCTTGAGTATGTTTGAATACATTTTAAGGAACAGTAGGATAAAAACATGCACTTATTTAAATTAACTGACGAACAACTCGCACAAATTCTTATCCCGAAACGATTTGTACCACCTACTCCACCTGAACATGAAGGCAAGAATATGGTCTATGTATTTGATAGTGAGGATAAGTTTGAACTGACTTATGATGAGCTGGTGGAAATCATTAGCAAAGCTAGAATGGCTGGTCCGAAGTTGATACCTGTCTTAGGCACCGTGAATTAAATTGTGCAGTGTTCGCACGCCACTTGAAACATAACTTGATTGGAAATGAATTTGGGCTGAGAAAAATTCAGTTCAAATTTAACCTGACGGGCACACTAAAAAATGGGTAATTGTCAGATCGAGTTTGGACTACAACACTTTAGCTCATCGATTTACCATACCGCTAATCTTCACACCATTTTCGTAAATCCAGCGATCAAACTGTGATACTACATTCCGCTTATTAATCCAAGTCAGCATGGTGCTTTTCATAAAGGCAGTTTACTTATAAACAGGGAAATTTCTAAACAATTCCCCTTTAACATGCTTAGGCTATTTGATCCAGAGTTCATCTTTTTGCATCATTTTTAACATTAAATTAAATATAACCAGCGGAGTAACATTTTTTTTGTTAGAGCCGACAACTCTTTGAAAACTAAATTTAACGGTTCGCTCAGGAGCATCCAAATTAACTGGGTAGTTTTGTTTTTCTAAATACAGATGATCTCCTAACATTGGCTCTATACCAGTAATAAAATTAACAATTTGTTGCTCATCACCTTTCATTCGGCATTGAAAATGTAGAAAATTCTTACGCAGTTTTCCAAATAATAATAATATTTTAAGCGCCTTAACCATGTTCTTTTCTTTCAGTGCATCTTGCTGCCTATCATCTTTATAATGAAAATCAAGGAGAGGAATTATTTCATCTGGACGAGTCAGTTTTTTAGCCTTTTCGTAAAGTTCATCAAACCAACTCTCTTCTAAATTCTTACTATAAACATAATTCGTTTTTAAATTAAATTTTTGGCGATCCATCCATTTAGTGCTCATCCATTGACATCGTTGCATCCATTCTTGAGCTTGGGTATCTTCGCTTAATCGACCTTCTCTAAAACTTATCAAACGTTGAAAAGGTGTCAGAGTACTCTTCTCTATACTAAACTTCTTTTCTTGTCGGCCAGCCATCGTAACTGGCTGTGTTTGCTGATAAGAATTAAACCATTTCTGCTGCTGAGTATAACGATTTAGGTTTATGTAGTCTGTACTTGACTTCACTGGACTAAAACACTGTTCTAATACTTTTTTTGAAATGATACACGGCGAATTATAAATTCGATCGACTGCTAATAAATCCAAAACATGAAGGTAATTTGAAGCCGTTTGCTCAATACTGCTATGCCCCATCCAAGAGGCGAGCACCTGCCATTTATGTTGAATAATCTCTTCTTGAGCACGTGCTTTCATACCAAACAATAAATCCCTCATCTTTTTTGCTTTTACCCAAGGACAATCTGTGTAGGTCTTGATCATTTCTTTTGAACCGAGCAAAGTTATTGCTAGATAGTTAGCAGCACTGTGGCGTAATGTATGAAAACTAAAGCCATGATGCATACCTAATATTTGACTAAACAAATCTACTGTAATTTTGCTGATACATTGATCAGTTAATACACGATGATTCACACTAAAAAGTAGATCATCCTGCTGATTAACCAAATATTGCTCATAACGATGTTGTATGTAACGTTGTACTACTAAAAACTCATGTTCTGACAATGCAATTTTCAATGGTATTTGACGATTCGCACTTCGCGTTTTCAGACGGCGATATGAATTGTCTTGGATATGAAGCGTGATATTATTAAAAACTGTATTTTCTTTTTCTTTATAAAGTAGCTCTGGGCAAATAATATCTTGTATTTTAAGACAACGAACTTCATTTAATCGAAGTCCAGTTCTATAACTTAGTAAATACATCAGCTTTAAACAACTCAGATGATCGACCCACTCTGATGCCGTTGGCTCTTGACTTAAATTTTCTAGTTTTTCCAATAATTTGCCAAATAGCAAAGGACTCACTAGCCGTGCATTGCAAATTTGTAAATGCTTAAAACTTGAATTCTGTAACACCAATACCCCTGGAGCATCATAATTCTCTATACAGAATTGATGAAAATCTTTTAGGCGACCAAAACGGTATTCTGCGCTTTGGTGCATCTTACGAGAGGTTTTTCCTTTCACCGAATCTCGTTGAACTGCTTTTTCATCACGTTCACTGCTGTATTTCAATAGCTGCCGATATAAATCCTCATAGTCATCTATGGATTGTTGCTTTAAATCTAATTTATTGAGCCAAATCTCAAATATAAATTCTTTGCCAAACGATCCTAAGTAGCTTTCAATAGTTGATAATTGAAGCCCTCGTTTTTTTAAATGCATTAACCAGTGAATTAAGCGTAGTTGAGCATCAATTAAAGACTTTTCCTCCGTATTAGCATCAACTATCTTCTCCTCTAACACCCTTCTAGTTTCTTGCCAAAAACGTAGCGTGCGTTCTTCTTTATTCCTCTTTTTATCTAAACGCTCAACTTTTTGACCTTTACGTTTCTTTTGACCAAACAACATCAACTCATACGGAATCGTTTGTAATTTGCTTTGAACAGTCGGAACTTCAGGAAGTAACTGCTCTTGTTCAAAATGAATAGGGCGATTATCTGGTTCTGTGACTTGATTGTAATCATTATTCCACAGCAATCTAAATTCGGATGGCCTTAAAGCAACAGTATTAATCTCTTGCTGAAGCACATTACTCAAAAATATATCTATGCTGAGGTTTGGATTAAATTCGAGTACCATTTGCACATCATTAAATGCACGAAATCCACGGCGTTTAATTTGATATTGCAGATCCCCAAGACTTTTTTTCCTGCCTATCTTACTCAAGCTTTCTAAAATACAATCTTCAACTGAATGTTGCAGACAAAATTCTTTCTGAGCAGCTTTCAACTTTTTTAAATATTGCAAAATGAACTGCGCATATGGGTTAAAAAAAACATGTTTCCATTGGTACAACTTTCCCTGTTCTACATCGTTGCCATATTGAGAGTTTTCAACACGATAATGTAGTAACAATGGATTAGTGATTTTTTTGTAGTCCGAATGGTATAACCGAAAACAATTCAGATCTGTACCAAGCTCAATGGCCTCCTGCAATTGCTTCTGAATAGCAATCAAATGCTGTTCATCTGCACAGCCTGAAATATATATAAAACTTAAGCATAAATTTCCCCATAAGTACTTTGGTTCATTCCAATATTCAAATGAATCTTGCCAATACTGCCTTAATTCCTTAAGTACATGGATATGTAGATGCCCCTGTTCTAACCGTGACTCTGTACTCTCAATTTTTCTAGGCAGTACGATCCGTTTAGTATGTGGATTTAGCTTAATTCTGTATGATTTTTTATCTACATTCTGGTTGAATTGCTTCCTTCTTTTATTAAATTCATCTTCAGTAAATTGCATCAGTTTTGATTGTTCGTCTCGGCTCAACTTTTGACTCAAACAATCAACACTATCTTTAATGTCATGCCATTTTTCAGCGATCTGCTGATCAAGTTTTTGCTGCATTTCTTTCGTCAATACTTCAGGTGGAGAAGGCTGTCTATCTAGCGACTTTTTCACCATTTTATGAATATCAACAAATAGATCATCTAGTTGTGGTTTTATTAGTTCTTTGATTTTTTGCATACAACTATTTTCGCTCTAAGTGTTTAATCGATAAAGATTTGACATTATCTTGCAATTGCTGGCGGGCTTGCTGTACATAGACATTCGGGATAAGTGAAGAATGCGGATGAAAAGCCTCTCGGTCACGTTGGTCATGACCATACAGGGCCTGAATTAAGTGAAAAGCTAATGCTGGTTTACCCTCTTGCTGCTCATGCATCAAAAAGTTCATGTCAAAATGACGTAACCAATTCGAATACATATTCTTTGGAAAGACTCTTTGCATATATGAATTCACCCATTTTCTCGATAAAGGGATTAACTTAATTTTCCTGCTCTGCCATTCTTTGACAGTTATCGGCAAGATATCTTTACTAAAAATGACCTTACCAAAAAGATCATTTACAGTTATCTTCTTCTTTGCAAAGACTTGTCTAAAAAATGAACCGTACGCTTCAATAATTTGTTCTAAAAAGGCAGTGTAATTTTGCAGTGTTTTTATGAAAAAATCAGATAAAGGGATAAAACGACCATCTTTTCTTGCTTTACTATTTTTTTTATCATTCACATATAAAAGCTTGAGCTCAACACAATAATCATCCAAATTCCCCAACAGGTTTTTTTTAGGCCGACTTGCCAAACTCAACAAACTGATATGCCACATCCAACACGCATATGCATTAAGTTGATTAATAATGTGCTTATCTTCTTGGATGTTTTCGTGACAATGTCTATGTAAAATATGGAATTGCTCTTTCACAAAATTGGGTTCAAGTGCCAGTTGGCTCCCTATCCTTCCTATAGATAATGCAGATTGCACTTTGAATTGTTGTTGCAATATTTTTAGTTCAGCCGTGTCTTCAGTAAAATGTGTGGAATGTGGTGTAAGTGCTTTTTCTAAAAAGGCTAGATATGTGCTACTGAGTTGAGTTTTCGGTAGCCCGCCATAATAGATACCAGGCATGTGATGCTGACTATCCCGCCCAGCAATTACATGAGCAAGATATTCATTATATGTTTCATAATATATATGAAAATATAATTGAGCCTGCAGTTTTTCTACAGTGATCGAACCTACAAACCGATTATCAAGCCAATTCTTAAGTTTCGTATTAATGTGTGTTGATGAAATTAGTGGATTCGATGCTTGTTCTATATAGTCAAACCAAGCAGAAGGTAAATGTAGTTGATGTGTCATCACTTCATTCCACCGCACATGATTTAAGCTCTTAATCTTCTGCTCTGTAATTTTAAGATTTAATTTGAGTAAATATTCGCGACGTCTACTTGAACCATTCTGGATCAAAATTCCATCTTGAATAAGCTCGTTAAAATCCATCAGTGCGACGGGTGATAATCCCGTCAAAAGTGACAATAAACATGCTGCAGCGATTGCAGCATCCCTCCAGTGCCCGGATAACTCGGTTCTCAACACATAAACAATTTGCTTCAGTATATCTGGCGCCAAATAATGTGGATTTGTAACAAAAGGAGCATGACGGCGCTGGCGATGCCGCATTAGATGCGTCGCATTATCGCTGAGTATATAATTTAAATTTTTAGACTTTTCATCTTCTGAATAAAACTCCATTTCAGGATCTAATAGATCAACTTCACCCTCTTCATCTTTGTGAAGAGCGGCATCATAAATACTAATCTTTGCGTTATGTCCAATATCTACTTGCTTACCCGTTTTAATTTCACGAAATTTTTTGAGTTCATTTTTCGTCGGCCATTGCAAAACTTTGCTTTTTTTTGACTTACGCTGACGATGAACTACACGACGATCATCTAGTCTTTTAAAAATTATTAATAGAGCCGATAAATACTCTATGACTTGTACTTGTTCGAAATCTTTAATATTAAAAAGTTGATTACGATCCTCTTTTTTCAAATTACGTTCGTACGTGACATAACAATTTAGCAGCTTACTACATTCATGAAATAATTCAGCATGATTAGAATCCAGCACATATCGTGAGACATAGCGTAATAGGTCACAAACATGTTTTTGCTTATTCTCAGCTTTATCAATTTTTGCAAATTCTTGATACTGCCGATATGTTAAAAAACTCGCTTGTAGAATCAAATAACGTTGCGATGACAGCTCTTGTGTATTACTAGAATCTGGACATGCAAAAAAACTCACAGCAGCTAAAAAAGAATACTTACCGATCTGTCTGGAGCCTGATATATAGCTATAAATTTGTTGTGCTAATTTGTATAGAGCGTAGACATCTTTATACAAATCATCTGATAGATCGACAAATTGTGTATTTACAATATCATCACGTAATAGACAATAATCTTGTTGATATTTTTCTGCTAAATCTAAGAATTGCTCTTGTGTTTCAATGTTTGGCATATTCATTTTCGCTTAATATTTTTATCACGTTGCATTGTTTAAATTCATTGTGATCAGAACGATTTGGTAAAAGTTGATCCTTTATTGAATTCTTTGTTAGCTTAAAAAATCTTGCAAAAAATTTAGCATCCAGTTCTTTCTGAGCTTTTCTTTCAAAGCACAAGTGTTGTTGTGATTTTTCGATAAAATCATCAAGATTATGTATCAACTGTAAGATTGCAACATAATTAGAATGCACACGTAAGCCTGGCTCCGTTTGCATTAATAGCAATATTTTTTGCCAAATTTTCACATAGATTATTTTGAACTTTGCTTGTACTACTACTTTCTGGCTCTGTTTAATCTTTTTGATTTTCAGTAGTTCTGAGTTAATTTTTACTATCTTAAATTGAACATTTTGTCGCTCAAAGCAAAAGGGCATGATAAATTGCCCCATAAATATCTCTATATTTTTTACTAAATAGTCAAATTTTAACATTTTTATCGATATAAAAAATGAGCATATCTTTGTATATTAAAATTCATTTAATTTATCAACTAAATTTTCTCAAAATTACAATTATCAACAAATACATATGGTTTACTTATCATGGGTGGTCTAAATTTTAAGAATTCTTCCACTTTTTTTTAGTTTTCTGTTATTACATGAAACAATACCGTTGTATTACATTTTAGAAATGCTGTGTATGCAGCATTGATCAAAAAGATTCTCTGCTATACTTACTTCACGTGTAGCATCAATGGAGTTTCGAAATGCTCAGAACCACTGAACAGAAAAGAAAATATATTCAAGCGACACGTTCGCAAAACTATCAAGCCAGCCTAAAGCTTGAAGGCATTACAACGACAGCTCAAACAACTCAACAAAGTAAAGCTGAAATCTTGCAAAAATATAAGAAGTATTCGCAACCCGAATCTTAGTCAGGTGCATGTATGGATAAATATGGGGAAATGGGTGACAGCCTGTATTGTTACCCTGGCACAAATATCCTAAAGAACAAACTCAATATTCGTGATGAACAAATTTTAGAACAAGCTGAACTAGAACTGTCTGGATTGGCAAGTAACTTAATTGAATATGCTGAACCACCTTACGACTTACAATACTTAAAATCAATTCATGCGCAGCTCTTTGGCGACTTATACGACTGGGCAGGAAAGTTAAGACAAATCGATATTTCCAAAGGTGACACCCGTTTTTGTAATTTTTCCCGTATTGAAATTGAAACCAATAAACTACTCAAACCGCTTCAAGAAAAAAAATACTTTCAAGGCTTAGCACCACAACAACTGATTCCTCAACTTGCCGACTTGTATTGTGAGCTTAATGTCATACACCCATTCCGTGAAGGTAATGGACGTACACAACGGATTTTCTTTGAGCATCTGATTGCTCATTGTGGTTATGGTATTGATTGGTCTCGCATTGACTCTCAACAACAATGGATTCAAGCCAATATTGAAGGTTTTTATGGTAATTTAAATCCATTAATTAAGATTTTTGAAATATGCTTTATTCAAAATACCTAAAATTTAAGTAGTCGAAGCCCACAATCCTTAATGAGCCATCATCTTTGCTTCAATCCACTGATTAATTTCCCAAATAAACCAACAATCACGATTCTTAGAAATCTTAATACTCTTCGGGTAATTTAGGATCGTAATATTCAGATTACTTATCCAGAATTGAATAGATCGTTAACTTAGATAGACTTTTAAGCAATGTAACTTGCCGCATGTTTATCAACATATGTCTCAAAAAAGTCTGCCCATACATAGATTTATGGTGTTTAGTGCTTAAATTTCAGATTAATCTTCGTCTGATGACCTGAATGGATGTTACAGATTACATGCAGGTGAATTACTCTGTGGCTGTATCATGGCTTTTGTGCAATCCAATCCATTTGATCCGAATGTTCTCTTTTGCAATAAAGCAGCCTCTTCTGCTTTTCCTGAACCAACGAACTATGTCATTGATTTGATTCAACCGACAACAGTGATGCTGAATCAAATCTCCAAAGAAGGGATTAAATGCAAGAAATGTGGTAAGAAAAAGATAGGGGATGGAAGTTATTATCCGTCTAATTGGAACCAGCCCATGAGTCGAGATCAGTTGAGTAAGAATCATTTTAAATGAATAAGAGAAGGATGGCTTACCTCACTTCTCCGAATAACAATGCTATGCTTTTCAACCAAGGTTATAAATTGGCAACTACATTTCATTCTTCTTCATGCTGGTCCTATAGCCTGTAGACAATTACTACATCATTTGCATTCAATGCTCAATACAGCCTGTCAGCAGAACCGCAGCGATACTTTTTTTCGTGCATACATGTAGTGTTTAAATCCATTCATTTTTCAATGATCCTCTGCCGTTTATCACATTTATGGTCGATCTTTAACCTTGTGAAAAATGCACATACCGATCCCTTCAAACTGTCAAATTTATGTATGCATGACATTTAAAGAAAATTATCTGATCAATTTTTTTAGGTAAAATTCATCAAGAAAAAAGTTATTATTATTCATAACATCACCAATAACCACATAAAAACAATAATTTAATAAATTATTCTTCCAATTTTTTTATATTTAGTGTTATTACCTCTAAATCCATGTTTACCACCTTCTATTACATAAGTAATTTAGAAGTATCCACGATATAAATTGCTTGCCCTCACACCTCTCCCCTCTCACGCCCAAAAAATTAGTTCATCGCACTTTGCCGGGAAATGCAGCACGGATCTTGAGGAAGAAGTAGTCCGTGTCGCGGTATCCATAGGCCATCCGCTTAATGACTTTGATCCGGTTGTTCATGCCCTCCAGCACGCTGGTGTTCAGCCGGTGGAGGGCACTGGAAACGATACCCTCCATATATGGCTCCAGCTTCTTGGCAAATCGTACCAAAGCATCAATTCCGCTACCGAGGGCCATGCCGGCCCATTCCCGCCAGGCGCTTCTGGCCGTCGTCTCGCTTTCCGCAAACCATAGCGTCTTAAGTTGGTCCTTGAGCACGTACACCGTAGTCAAGAACGCATTGGCGGCCAGGAGTTCGTCCAGCTTGACCGCCTGCTCGGGCTCAAGGTTGTCAGCATTGCGTAACAGTATCCAACGGCTGCTTTTGATCACCTTGCGGGCGACCTTGTCATCTCGCAGTTGATTGGCCTGATCAACTCGCACTCTATCCATCACTTCGCGGCCATACTTAGCCACCACATGGAACAGGTCGTAGACCACCACCGCGTTGGGGCACTGGGCCTTCACTTCAAGATCGAAGGCTGAGTTCATGTCCATGGCCACTGCCTCGATCTGGTTCCGGGCATCGCCTAACCACTCGAAGAACGGCCGGATCGCCTCACGCGAGCGGCCCTCGCCAATCCACACCACTTGCTGGGTGTCGGCACAGGCGACCACCGTGGCGTAGCGATGACCCTTGTGCAAGGCGAATTCGTCCATCATCAGGCGGCGCAATCGACTTCGATCTGGCTCGTGCAAATCACGTTTGAGCCGCTCCATGTCAATAGTCTTGACTGTATGCCAATGCAAGCCCAAAAGATTGGCAACATGACTGACGGGCAGCATCTGTACTAATTTCTCAATCCAGTTGCGCAATGATTGCGTAATACGGGAGCGCGGTGGTAGCCAATCGATCCGCTCTCTGGTTGGACCGCATTGTGGACAACGCAGCCGCCGCACAGGTACATCCAACTCGACGCGATACTGCATAATTGGTGACTCGCGAACTCGGCGCCAATTGATGTCATGTACCAGGAAACAAGGGCAATCGCATCGGCTACAAATTGGCGTATGCTCCTCGTCGTGTGTAAGACGGATCAGCAAAGTCTGTTCATCTAGAAGCCCATGAGACGCTGGCGAAAAGCCCTTCCAGAACAGGCTCCAAACATCAGCGCTAGTCATGATCATGGACCGATTGCGCGCTATCGGTGCCTTGTAGCGCCAAGGCATCATGTTCTTCTTGGCTGAGATGGCGTCTGTTGGGATTGATGCAGGACAGACAAAGCACTGCTGTTGCGAGGATGAGGCAATAAGCGATGATCGGCCAGGTGGTACCAGTCGATAAAAGCGTAATAATGAGTGTCCCGATAATCCCTAACAGTAGTCCACCCAAACAGAAGTAGACTGCTGTAGCGGTCCCAGCGATATGATCGAAACCTCGAAGAGCGGCATTGGGTGCCACCGATACCGCAGTGGCGATACCAACACCCACGAGCCACATCGGGGCGATGAAGCCAAGCACCGAGACCGGTGCCAATGTCTCGCCAACAGCGAGCAACAGCGCTCCCGCCATCAGACACCCCATTCCCACTCGTAAGGTCTTCAGGCTTCCCCACCGGGGAATCAGTCGTCCCATGATTCGCGCTGTAGCCATCATAGCGATGGCCACTGTAGCAAATAGCAAGCTGAAGCTAAGTTGCGATAACCCTTGCCTCCCCATCATTAGCCAGGGGGCGGTCGAGAAAAAGACGAAAAAGCTGCCCATCCCCGCGCTGTAACAGAGCGTGTACAGCCAGAAGTTCAGGTGTTTCACAGGAGTCAATAGCTGCGACCACTGTAGGTCTGCCGTCCGGTGCCGCCGAGTCTCTGGCCAGAGTCGCCAGGCTGCGATAACAGCGCCTATCATTGCCATCCCTAGCAAGCCGAAGATTGCGCGCCATCCGAGCCACGCGTCGACCAGCGCTCCTAGCAGTGGGCCTATCGCAGGAACCATCGCAAGCATAGAGCCGAGCAAGCCATAGATGACGTTGCTTTCCTCACGGCCCGAATAGATGTCGCGTACCGTCGCGAAAGTGGAAACGAGACATGCCGAAGCGCCGCAGGCCTGAAGAACGCGGAAGCTCAGAAAAAGTTCTGGCGATGAAACTACGGTGAGGCCGAATGAAGCCGCAATATAGGCAATCCCGCCACCAAGTAAAACGGGGCGGCGACCCAGCCGATCCGACAGTGGGCCGAAGAGAAGCTGTCCGGCTCCAAGCAAAACCAGGTATGCCGTCAACGTCAGCTGGATCGTCCCTGCACCGGACCCAAGTGCATCCGCCATGAAAGGCACCACGGGCAGGTACATATCCATGCCCAGTGACGCCAGCAAATCGAATGGTGATAACAGCAATAGCGTGGCGGGAAGAGAATACCGCCAAGAAAAATCTTTTGAGCGCACGAAGCCATCTCCTTAAGTTAAGAATTTGGCGGCGCTCTTGCAGAGCAACTAGGTTCTTGAGAACGCCGCAACAACCGAAAACGAAGGTTGCTGCGGCTTACTTGTCTGCTTTCTTGGTAGCGCTCATGTGCGGGTTATCTCATGGATGAGTCCATATCGTAACAATCTTCACGCTAAAGTGCAAAGAACCAAAAAATTTATACTGAAAGGCAGATTAAGCCCGTTCGAGTTACATATAGCCGCATGCTATATTGAAAGCATTAAGAAAATATCCTCAATATTTATAGGATTTTTAAAGTATGAACTAATTTTCGAAGAACCCTTTCTAAGTAATGTGACCTATTAGGAAAAATGAAAATACTGAAATCTCCGTATCAACAATCAGTCAAAGTACATCCTGATGATTTTCTGTAACCGATACCCAAGGACTATACCTACCCTTCTGATGTGCTGTGCAACAAAGCCCTCCTTAGCCACACTATAGCTATAGATTAATTCCATTATTTTGTGATTTAATTAAATTATTCATTCTTAAGACCCAATTTAATGGATTTATATTTCACTAAACCAGAAGAAGTTGTGACTCTTTTAGGTGAGCGTTTACGTAAGCAACGACTCTTTCTGGAGATGTCTCAAGCTGAGGTAGCAGCACGCGCTGGTGTCGGCGTGAATACAGTTTCGAATCTTGAAGCGGGACGAAATGTATCTGTTGAAAATTTAGTCCGTATTGCAATGGTCTTGGGTCGATTAAACGAACTTCAGGAACTATTTAAACCTCAGCTTAACAGTGTGAATGACATTCTTCGCTATGAGAGTCAAAGTAAGCGCCACCGTATTAAGAGGAAGGGATAATGCTCAATAGACTTAATGTTTATTACAACGGTTGGGGCGAATCATGGTTATGGGGAACGCTGATTAGTTCAACAGCCACGACAGGTAGACCCACCATTGCTTTTGAATATAGTCCAGAAGCAATACAGCAAGGTGTTGAGCTCTCTTCTTACTTGCTGCCTTTAAAAGGTCTACCATTCAGACAAGGTTTTCCTACTCATCAAATGGGACTCCCAGGTCCAGTCTATGACGCTTTACCAGATGGTTGGGGCATGATGTTGATGGATCGATATTTCAAAAAAATTGGCTTAAATTCAGCACGAATTGGACCTTTGGAGCGTCTGACCTATATTAGTAGTCACGCAATGGGTGCCCTCTCCTTTGAACCTTGTGTTGCTGACATGCAAACCTCAGAAAATATCCCTTTACAACAACTGGCCCAGGAAGTTCAAGAAGTACTCAAAGGTGAAGGTGGTGAATTTCTACAGCATTTATTGGTCATGGGTGGCTCCCCTCAAGGTGCCAGACCAAAAGCGTTGGTTTACCGAGATCCTGTCAATTTAGAGTTTTCGACTCAAGATTCTGATCAACATGAAGCCTGGCTGATTAAGTTTCCTGCTCAGCAAGAGCATCCTGAAGTCTGCGCCATTGAAGCCGTCTATGCAGAATGTTTGCGACTTTGTGCAATTGAGACTCCAGATACCCATTTCTTTAATTTGCCCAATGGTTTAACGGCTTTTGCTTCTAAACGATTCGATCGTCAAAATGGTATGCGGATTCCAATGCAGAGTTTGGCTGCATATACAGGAGCAGACTATAAAGTTCCAGGTAGCCTAGACTATCGCAATTTTCTCCGGGCAACCTTGATGTGTACGCAAGATGTACGAGAAAGATTGCATGCTTTTAAACGTGCTGTGTTTAATGTGCTTTTCAATAATCGGGATGACCATACTAAGAACTTTTCATTTCTCATGGAGAAAAATGGTCAATGGAAATTGGCTCCAGCCTATGATGTGACCTTCTGCGAGGGTCCAGGTGGTTATCATCAAATGGACATTATGGGAGAAGCGCTCAATATTTCCCGAAATGACATACATAAACTCGGTACTTCAGAAGCTAATCTGACTACTCTAGAAGTCGATGAGATCATCTTGACCATGCGTGAAATTGCACTTCAATTTAGTCAAATTGCGCAGCGCCTGTATCCCCATCAAATTCGAGAATCTACCCTACAGATGATTCAATCACGGATTCAACAGAATATTGATTTTTTAACTGAAACCTAAGCGTAAATATAAACTAAGCGCCAACCATCAACTGCAAATAGACTTTGATATAGTTAGTCGCTACATAATCTGTAGAACCTGTGAATTAGCTCTCTTTATAATCACGAATATTAGATGGATCACCGCCAAGATATATTCTGCAAACGTGAAATCACTACATCCAGATCGAAAATCACTAAGAAAAAACTGTCACCAAAAAAAGGTCTGCACTATGGATAGATGCAGACCAAACTCTGGATAACTACCAGCACGAGAAATATGTCGCAATTTTGCATAGACATGAATTTGATAAAATCAGCCCAGAAAGCCAGAAATTCATAAAAACTATTTCATCAATCCCCTATAACTTAATCACGTTCATGGTCGATCTTAAATCTTGTGAAAAGTACTCATGCTGACCTAGCCAAACTGTAAAACTCATGTATTCATAGCCTTTAAATGAATCTTTCAATCGGTATATTTAAGGTAAAAACTAGTAATCAGAAGTTATTATCACCCCCATATAAAACAAGGATCAACTTAAAAACAATAACTTAGTAAATTATTCTTCCATTTTTTTTATATTTAGTGTTATTTACTGTAGTCATTAGAACACTCTTCTTTGGAATACTCTGAAGAAAACTGTAAGGTTGTAAACAGACCAAGTTACAGCGAGTAACTGATTCAGAAAAAGGCTGGTTGTATGGTGAAAGTTTAGAGTTACTGTTCTAATGTTTTAAACAAATGTTTTGTTAAAAAGGAGCAACATATGAAATTTCACATCGCTAATATGACTTGTGGTGGTTGTGCACGCGGCATTACTACCGCAATTAAAGAGCTCGACTCGAATGCCTCACTCGATATTGATTTACAAAACCGTATTATTGAAATCAACACAACGGTGAGTCAGGATCAAGTCATTGCCACTCTCAGTGAGCGTGGATTTACAGCTGATCCTGCTTAATCTCTGTTAGAGTAACAGTGGGAATTCCTTACCACTTTTACTCTCTTATTTTCCTCATCGTACAGATAAAACCTGTACTTGCTTGAAATAAAAGTAATCCCTGAATTCCACCTAATCTTGGTTCGAGCTGATCTTCGCATATAGAACTCAGCATATCTAAATGATAGAGATCGTATATGAGTACCGAAATGACTGATACGCCACACTACAGTGAAACATTAGAGATTGAGGGGATGACATGTGCTTCTTGTGTAGGCCGTGTGGAAAAAGCTTTAAAATCTGTTGAGGGTGTTGAATCGGCTCATGTAAATCTGGCTACCGAAAAAGCAGTCATTTATGCGCATCAACCACTTGATCGCGCTACTTTAATTAAAGCCGTAGAAAAAGCAGGCTACGAAGGGCTTTGTTGCATAAATATGTAAGCATCTGATTTAAATAAATTTAATTTTGGATCAAAAAACAATCAAAACTTTTAAAATCATATAGTTATGAAATCTTTGTGCAACAAAGCCCTGAATCCATAAGAGTTCCGATCAGCAGTGGTCTCCGCGATGGGTTCCAAAGCCAGCAGATGGAGCGCCTGCATGGCCCGGCATTTCATCGTGGGTATCCCGAGAGGTCTCATCTTGCCATTTTTCTTCGGAATAAGGACTCTCCGAAGCGGAAGGGGCGTGTAACCTCGCCTCTTCAACGACATCATCGCACCGGTCTTGGCCTTGGGTGTATTCCAAGTCACCTTGTCGACCCCAGCCGTGTTTTTGCCTTTGTTTTCAGACACTCGTTTTACGGCCAATGCTTTGCCACTAAACGAGTGAGTCAGCAGCCATTGCAAAGCTTTCGCCTTGTTATACCTGCCGTCTTGTACCGCCTTCACAATACGCGCTTGCAGCCCTCTGACATGACGCTGTACAGCAATCCAATCGATGCTGTCCCACGATGTGCTGGAAGGCGCACACGCTGATACTGCTGCGTTCATTTGCTCTCCCTCCATTAAAAGGGTTCTACACACTCTCTTGTGATGAGAGACCATAAGGACGTCAGCCCGCTTTCGCGTGAGGTAATGTTTCAACCTCTATCCAACCCATTACAGACTGGCATTCGCTTTTTCCTCGTTCCTTCGCCCGCATCACCATGGGCAGTTTTTGCAAACTGCTTTCCCAATGGGGGTAATACGGGATTTCCACGTTCCGCTTACTGAAGTACATCGGCTTAGGTGCCTGCTATCGACCGGGAGGCGTATGGGTCACGAATGCGTAGTAGAAAGACGCGATTCCCACCTCCATTACCGTTTTGGTTCGAGCGTATTAGCCATTTCCGCTCGTTCAATTTAACGATCGTTGCGCAGATTCACATGTGTTCACCATACCGATTATCTAGCCCTTGTCCGGCTATGGCTGCCAGAAGAGTACGCCTCTCACGATTGATACCCCGCACCTTGCGGTGCCTCGTTACATTGTCGAAGGCGCTCTTTATTCAGCCTTCTAGATTCACCCGGTGACACGGGTGGTTCCCGCAGGGGGAACAACTTCATTAAGCGACTTCGTGTCGCACCTCTACCCAATTATTGCAAATCGGTAGATTGCCATCATCCAAATAGCGGCTTAAAGCTGGCCAACGCTTCAGAGTGTAATTGATGGCCTTGGCGGTGGGAGAACTCGATGGCACCGTCAGATGATGTTGGTTGAGCCATTCATATAGTTGTTGCATCACTGGTTGACTATGCTGTTGTCGGTATTCGCGGCGGTCTTCCGCTGTACCATCGGTCTTTTTCCTGAGCTCTGCTTCTATCGCATACAGTTTCTGAATCAGCACTAATGCCTGTTCAGCGACCTGACTTTTCCCAGTTACATGCAGTTCATGGAATTTACGACGTGCATGGGCCATGCAGCCCACCTCAATGACCTGGCCTGATTTAAAGCGTGCTTTATAACCACTGTAATCATCACAGACTAGATAACCCTGCCAGCCTTTCAAGAACTCTGCAGCATGCTGGCCTGAACGACTATCCTGAAAGTCATAGATCACCGCCTGAACTGGATTGTACTGTGTAGTGGCATAGGCCCAGACATAACCTTTCTTCGGTTTTTTATCATTCTCACCCATCCGCATGATGGTGACTGGTGTTTCATCTGCATGCAGCACCTGCTGTTGCAGCACTACCTCTTTTAAGGCATTGGCCAGAGGTTCCAGTTCTACACCGCAGCGACCTATCTGAGAAGCACTGCTTCGCAAGAGATAAAGTTGATCTAGAAAGTTCGATTCCCGCCCGCTGATAGATCAGACGTTGACGGTACAGCGGCAAATGATCGGCATATTTCGATACCAGCACATGGCTGAGCAGTTCAGGTGAAGCAATGCCTTTATCAATCACATAGGCGGGCATCGCTTGCTAAGTCAGGGTGTCACACTGATCACAGACCCATTTACCACGCACATGCTGTTCCTTATAGAACTGTGCCGGTCTGAAATGCAGTTTTTCACTGACATCTTCGCCGATACGACGGAGTTGGCAGCCACAAGCACATTGGGTTGATGCAGGTTCATGCTCAATACGGATGGTGTGTAGATGATCTGGCAGTGGTCGACGTTTAGGTTTATTGGTTTTGGCTTTCTGTGTCGCTGCATTAGTTTTATCTGCATTTAGCCGTTCCAGTTCTAGATCAACCGCGGCAATATCTTCTTCAACCGCTTCATCCCACAGATGGATTTGTTTTGCCGTTAAGTGTTCATTCTTTTGGGCGAATTTGTGCTTTTTAAACAGCGCCAGTTCATGCTCGTATTTTTGATTGAGAATAGAAAGATGTTGAACTTTAGAATCTAATTGCTGGTTTGATTGTGCTAGAGACTGATGCTGCATCGCCAACTGCCGGGTAAATTCCAGCAGTTGTTCATGGGTCAGTTGGCTTAAGTCAGGCAGCGTATTCATGACCGCAGTATGCCTGAGGTCATGAAGAGAATGAAATAGAACGTTTGGAGAATAGCAGAATAGCCGAGCTTGGTTTAGAGCATTGTTACCACTTGCTGTCGTCCAATGCGCTGCCAGGGCAAACCCTGGATTAATGCCTGTAACTGTTCCGGGTTGAGGACCACGGTTTCACCTTGGTGAACTTGAGCCCAGTGGAATTTTCCCTGTTCCAGCCGCCTGGCACACAGCCAGATGCCCAGTCCATCATGTACCAGCACTTTCATACGATGACCACGTTTATTACAGAACAGGTAGGCGCAATGCGGTTTGATGTAGCCAAAGGCTCTCACCACCTGAGCCATGGTCGTATCCATACCTGCACGCATGTCCATGGGCTGGGTAGAGAGCCAAATTTCATTGATACGGATCATGTTGCCAGTGCCTTGAGTAATTCTGCCAAGGCAGGTATTTCTGATGTCTGCCATTTTAGCTGAATATCATTATTCGTATGAGGCACGGTGATACACAACGTGATCCTCTCATCAATAGGTTGGCTGATTGCAGCAGTGTAAGGCAAAGCAATAAATGCTGGATTCACATGAGTAGGATCCTGCACGGCACCATCATGATGGCTGAAGATCCTGATCCAACGACTGACAAGGTTGGCATTAATACTATGTTGCAGTGCGACCGAAGCGATCGAGGTATTAGGATTTTTGCAGGCATTGACAATACTGAATTTGAATTCTTTGCTGTATGTTCTGCGTTTTTTAGCAACAGGAGGTGTTGCTGAATATATATCCATGTTCATAGATTAAGTCCCCACTTGTTTTTAGGTGGGAACTAAATTAAGGCTTATAGGATCGCTTGGTAAGGCTGTGTTAGCTGGATGCTTACTTTCTTTTACCTTAATAACGTATTTTTTTAACGGCAGCATACCTTTTGAAACACCACCAAATTATTTATGTTCCACCAGCATATATACTTCCCTATCGAAAAATCTGATAAGAATTGATTATTTTGATACAAAACCTGAAAACTGGGAGTGCTTATATGGACATATATAATATTTCCGGATAAATATAAAACTACTCCACAAGAAGAAAGGCAGAATTTAATCTCAGTCCGAAGTAACAGTACTCTCAAAGACCAAATGTAAAGAAGCATACTTAAGAAAATAAATTTCAATAATGCATGAGGATGTAATTAGTTTCAGGGTGCTAAGAAAGTGTAGCAACTTGCTACACTTTTTCGCTTTTTTGAATCAGCTGTTTTAAGAAATCTTCTAATTGTAAGAGACTGGCTTCGTCAATTTCCGAGATATTCAGAGAAACCTTAAGCTGTTTTTGATTCAGTTTGATATTCCCCGCAATCTTACCGGCATATTCAATTTTTCTGACCACGGATGTTGTGGTCAGTTTTTCTGGATTCTGACTCAATAGTTTTTCAGCATAAGTAGTAACTTTGCTTTGCTCGAGTTTTTTGTCTTTTAATTTTTCCCAAGCTCCGAGTAAGGCCACTTCGGCTTCAGAGAGTTGTTCAAGATGATCCGATAGAAATTTTTTGAATGCAGTTGCAGCAGTACGGCCTAGCAAGCCTGGTTCCACATCAAGGTCATTTAAAATTGCTTGCGGCAGTTTTTCGTATGCTAAATACTTGTACATATCTTCGCGATTTAAACCCAGTGAATTGGCTAAACGTTGCTTGTTTTTCTTTAATTTCTCATCAAGTGAGTTCAGGCCAATAAAAATCTCATAATCTGTCAGATCCTGACGCTTTAAATTCTCTGCCAGGGTTAACAAAGATGCTTCTACATTATTTGCATCAATTATAATGGCTTCAATCACAGACTTTCCGAGTAATTGATGTGCCCGTAAGCGTCGCTCGCCTGCAATCAGTTCATATTTCAGATTATCCAGTTTACGCACTGTAATGGGCTGCAAAAGGCCGATTTCATTAATAGAATCCGCCAGTTCTTTTAACTGTGACTCTTCAAATATTTTACGCGGCTGGTTTGGACTTCGGCTGATATCCTCAATAGGGACATTACGTCTAAACTCTTTCGGCTCTTTAATATTGTCTTTCTGTGCTTGCTGATGTTTTTCTGTATTCTGTTTCAGTTTCTGAGCTAAAAGCTCTTTGGTGCTTGCCATAATGCTCTCAGGTTTTAATTTTCACTACAATTTCATTGGCAAGGCTTTCAAAAGCCTTACGTACTTTTGAATTTTTTTCTACTTTCAAAAGTGGTTGTTGCAGAATCGCTGCTTGATTGACTTTAGTACTTTGAGGAATTGTGGTTTCTAAAATTTTACCTACCTGTTTCAAGGCTTCATCCCGAATCAGCTTACAGACATTCTGACGTTCATCATGCTTAATTAGTAAAGCGCCTAAAAGCTCTAAATCTGGATTAATACGTTTGATTTTTTCAAGATGATTTAAAAGATCTGTTACCCCATACAATCCATATTGTGATCCTGATTCGATAGGGATAATGACATGTGTTGAAGATGCCAAGGCATTGCTTGTTAATAATTTAAGGCTAGGTGGACAGTCGATCAATATAAAATCATAAAGATCTTTTAATAGTTTTAACTTGATATTTAACTCTTCAGAAGGACGGGGAGCTTCTTCTTTTAGTTGATCTTCAGTTTTTCCTAAATTTAAGGAACCATAAATTAATGATACTTTTTCAAAGTTCGTTTCTTCTTGTAATGCATCTGCCAACAACGAAATATCGCCCACTAGTAATTCTGCTGTAGTGACAGCAATTTCGCTTGGATGTTGGATCCCAATGTGTAAACTTGCGTTTGCTTGAGGATCTAAATCAATGACTAAAACTTTGTAGCCAAGATTGGCAAGTTCTGAGGCTAGGTGTACAACAGTCGTTGTTTTGCCACATCCGCCTTTATGGTTAGCAACAGTAATAATTTTTGCAGACATGCGTGTCAGATGCTTCCTTATTTCAATGTTTAGTAATATAAATAACTTTCATTCATCTTACTATAGTTTTTAAATTTATAAATCCTATTTATTCAGCTGTAAAACAACTTAAAAAATAAATTTTTAACTAAGCTAGCTTAATTAAAAATTAGAATAATTAGTTATTTAGCTAATTAATAATTAGGATCATATTTTTATTATATAAAACAAGTGCTTGTAACTTTAAAAGTGGAAGGTTTGTCACTATAAAGTGGAAGGTTTGTCACTATAAAGTGGAAGGTCTGTCACCGTAAAGTGGAAGGTCTGTCACTATAAAGTGGAAGGTTTGTCACTATAAAGTGGAAGGTCTGTCACTAGGGTGGAAGGTTTGTCACTACTATTTTTATAACTGCTATTTTTATTTAAAAATAATTTAAAAAACAAATATTTAAGCTGTTAATAAAGTCTCATAACTAAGCTTTAAAGGTGGAAAGATTGTCACTGTATCTTCTTAACCTGTGGATAATCTGTTTTTATTGGATATTTCCTGATGATTATATGTGCAGTTATACCTTTTAAATCTAACAAAAAGGTGGAAGCCTTGTCACATCAGGGTTTTTATCTGACTTAACCTAACTAGACCTGAATGAAAAAAGTAAAAATAGACCTTCTGAACTGTAATTTCGAGACTAAAGGTGGAAGGTCTGTCATCATGGGGTGGAAAGATTATAATTAATTCCACTTTAAGTGCAGGAAATCGGCTAAAATGCTTCTTTTTGATGACAAACTTTCCACTTTTAGAATATTGTGGTGAAAGTCTTGAAAGTTTTTCCACTTTTGTATATAAAAACTAAGTTAAATTATAAATATCACGGTTATGACAGAATCTGAACCATTGCAAGAAGAATCGAATTATATTCCTTACTGTATAGGCAACATTCGCCATAATGGCGTTGTCAGTACCAGTAACCGTTTAATTCGCCCAATCGAATTATCAGCCAATGAATATAAGGCACTTTTATATGCAATGGCGGTTGCGAATTATAGTGAGAAAAATAGGGTAGATGGTGAAATTACCGAACAAACTTATATTTATTTGTATAAGGATGATTTGGCAGATTTACTAGGATTAAATAAACGTAATTCAATTAATGTTGCAATAGATCGGATTTATAAAGAGCTTTCATCCCGGGTAGCTCATTTTATTATTGAGGAGCCAGCTGATAATGGTAAGAGAAAGACTAAAAAAGTACATTCTGTCGTTCCCATTATCCGTGAGTTAAGATGGGAAGATGATTCTAAAAATGCGATTCAGATTCGTTTTACCAGTGAGGTGTTGCCGTATTTCACTCAACTGGCTGGGGGTAATTTTACTACCTATCAGCTAAAACATCTTTTTGCCCTAGATTCTGTTGCCAGTATGAGTCTTTATACTTATTTCATTAAAAACGAATTTAAGTACGCCAATCAAAAGAGTTATGAAGTGCCATTACTTTTAGAAAACTTGAAAGCACTGATTGATATTAATGAAACCAAATATGATCGCTGGGTAGATTTTAGACGCTATGTATTAGACAAAATAGTGGCAGAAATTAACGAAAATACAGATCTACAGTTAGAGTATGAAACCGTTAAGAAAGGCCGTCCAATTGTAGGTGTGAATTTTAAACTGCATCATCGGATTGCTGATAAGGCACTGGATGAATTTGCAGTGATTGAAAAAATCTATCTTGATGTTCCATTTGAAGACAATGCATCCGTAAAAGAATTAGGGGCTAAATTCGATATGAATGTACGTTCTTGGTATATTTTTAATAATGATGAAAATTATCAGCAGTTCAAGAAGTGGTTTAAAAAAGTAGGATGCCTCACTGACTCTCAAGCAAATATTGTCATTAATGACACTTTATTCCAAATGGATTTTGCTGAAATTGGTATGGGGTTGAATGACTTTAAACGAAATATGAAGCATAAACTTAAAAGTAATCCGGAATTCGTCCATAGTATTCGTGAAAGACTGAATGATATTTTTGGTAAAGAGTTGATCTAGCGAAAAGTGTAGCAACTTGCTACACTTTTTAGATATATGTTCGTAAAGAATACAAGTGGTAAGGACCTTAGGATAAAAACGACTCTGTTGCATAAAGTGTGAAAATTGAGACTGAACCGTACCGGGTTTGTCGGAGACCAACTTTCTTGAGAGAATGTTCCAATGACAAAACCAAAGGCACTGTTGCAAATAGGCTGACATGATAAGCTAAATATCTTATTTATTTCGAGATACAGCAGATGAATCCCTTCCACGGTCGGCACTTTCAAGGTGAAATCATTCTTTGGGCTGTTCGTTGGTATTGTAAATATGGCATCAGCTATCGTGAACTTCAAGAAATGCTCGCTGAACGAGGCATAAATGTGGATCACAGTACAATTTATCGTTGGGTTCAGCGTTATGCTCCAGAAATGGAAAAACGGTTACGCTGGTATTGGCGTAACCCTACAGATTTACATTCATGGCATATGGATGAGACTTATATCAAAGTGAAGGGGCGATGGACTTACCTGTATCGTGCAGTTGATCAACGTGGTCATACGATTGACTTTTACCTTTCCGCTAGACGGAACAGTAAATCAGCCTATTGTTTTTTAGGAAAGATCTTCAATACGGTGAAAAAATGGCAAATTCCACGGGTCATCAATACAGATAAAGCAGCGACCTATGGCCATGCTTTATCACGGTTAAAGCGAGAAGGAAAATGTCCAGTAGATATTGAGCACAGGCAGATTAAGTATAAAAATAATGTCATTGAATGTGATCATGGTAAGTTAAAGCGAATCATCAGGGCCACATTAGGATTCAAATCTATGAAGACTGCTTATGCCACAATTAAAGGTATTGAAGTCATGCGTGCACTACGTAAAGGACAAGCATCGTCATTTTATTAGTAAGCGTCCGCTGAATCCCATGCCTATTTTTTAATTTTGGTCGGATTTCCAGCGGTGTGGCAGTAATTCTTCTATTTGGGTCACTTTATGCGTCGGCAGCCTTTTCAGCACATCACTTAAATAGGCATACGGATCCAGTCCATTCAGCTTTGCTGACTGGATTAAAGTCATGATATTGGCAGCTCGTTGGCCGCTGCGCAGCGAGCCAGCAAACAGCCAGTTCTTACGTCCCAACGCCCAGGGACGCATCTGATTTTCAATCCAGTTATTATCTATAGGCAAATTACCATCATCCAGATAGCGGCAGAGTGCCTGCCAACGTTTTAGGCTGTAATTGATCGCCTTGGCAGTTGGAGAACTCGATGGCACCGTCAGATAATGTTGGTTGAGCCATTCATACAGTTGTTGCATCACCGGTTGACTATGCTGTTGCCGATATTCGCGGCGCTGTTCTGCTGTACTATCGGTCTTTTTCCTGAGTTCTGCTTCTATGGCATACAGTTTCTGAATCAGCACTAATGCCTGTTCAGCAACCTGACTTTTTTTGGTCACATGCAGTTCATGGAATTTACGACGTGCATGGGCCATGCAGCCCACCTCAATGACCTGGCCTGATTTAAAGCGTGCTTTATAACCACTGTAATCATCACAGACCAGATGACCCTGCCAGTCTTTCAGGAACTCTTCAGCATGCTGACCTGAACGGCTATCCTGAAAGTCATAGATCACCGCCTGAACTGGATTGTACTGTGTGGTGGCATAGGCCCAGACATAACCTTTCTTCGGTTTTTTCTCATTCTCACCCATCCGCATAATGGTGACTGGTGTTTCATCTGCATGCAGCACCTGCTGTTGCAGCACCACCTCTTTTAAGGCATTAGCCAGAGGCTCCAGTTCCACACCGCAGCGACCAATCCAGTCAGATAAAGTGGATCTGGACAGATCAATGCCAGCCCGCTGATAGATCAGGCGCTGACGGTACAGCGGCAAATGATCGGCATACTTCGATACCAGCACATGGCTGAGCAGTTCAGGACTGGCAATGCCTTTATCAATCACATAGGCGGGCATCGCTTGCTGAGTCAGGGTGTCACACTGATCACAGACCCATTTACCACGCACATGCTGTTCCTTATAGAACTGTGCCGGTCTGAAATGCAGTTTTTCACTGACATCTTCGCCGATACGACGGAGTTGGCAGCCACAAGCGCATTGGGTTGATGCAGGTTCATGCTCAATACGGATGGTGTGTAGATGATCTGGCAGTGGTCGACGTTTAGGTTTATTGGTTTTGGCTTTCTGTGTCGCTGCATCGGTTTTATCTGCATTTAGCCGTTCCAGTTCTAGATCAACCGCAGCAATATCTTCTTCAACCGCTTCATCCCACAGGTGGATTTGTTTTGCAGTGAGATGTTCGTTTTTACTGCCGAATTTGTGCTGTTTAAATAGTGCGAGTTCATGCTCGTATTTTTGATTGAGAATAGAAAGATGTTGAACTTTAGAATCTAATTGCTGATTGGTGACTTCAAGATGTTGAACTTTGGCATCCAATTGCTGGTTTGATTTTTCTAATTCTTGATTTGATTGTGCTAGAGACTGATGCTGCATCGCCAACTGTCTGGTGAATTCCAGCAGTTGTTCATGGGTCAGTTGGCTTAAATCTGGCAGCGTATTCATGACCGCAGTATGCCTGAGGTCATGAGAAGAATGAAATAGAACGTTTGGAGGATGGCAGAATAGCCGAGCT
>NZ_VOYA01000027.1:0-29329 GCF_013420465.1 Acinetobacter sp. YH01005
AGACAAAATGACACCAAATGAGTTTTACTATGATCAGCTACCGCAACAAAACAAGGTGGCTTAACTAGAGCAGAATATCACTTATAAATACGCTTTTAGTTGTTCAAACAAGTGGAACCACCTCTGTTTAGACCCATTGATCAATTACAGTAAATTATGATCTTTAGCTTGAATCGGTGGTGGGGTGGGTTTTCCTAAAGTTCCAAGAAGTTCAATTTCAATAGTACGCACCATCGAGTCCAATGGAAGGTCATTACTTTGTGTACCAAAGGGCTCTTCAATCTCAGAACTCAGCGCATCTAAGCCTAAAAAGGTATAGGCCAAAATCCCGACCAAAAGGGGGGTCGCAAGGCCTAAAGTAGAACCCAAGCTAAAGGGTAAGACAAAACAGAAAAAATAAACGGTTCGATTCAGCAAGACTGAATACGCAAACGGTAATGGCGTGGTGGCAATACGGTCACAGCCGGTTTGTACGGTGCTGAGTTCCATCACATGCTGATTCATCTGGGTATAAATAATATCTGAAATCTCACCATCTTTGAGCGCTTGCATTAGCTCCCATTGAATCAAACTCAACGTGTACTGCGGTGCATTGGCCTGTTGGTATAACTGGGTGATGGCATTCGCACTCATGCCGCTGGTTTCAACCAGTTCAGTGGGATTGGCGGTTTGATGGCGGAGTCGGTCACGTAAAACGTTGGCAAAGACGATCACATGTTGAATCACACGTTCACGACGGCCTTGACTGAGTAAACGGCAGTCACGGTCAAAATGTCGCGCGTTGGCAATCAAAATGCCCCATAAACGCCGAGCTTCCCACCAACGGTCATAGCAGGCTGAGTTTTTAAAGCCCAAGAAAATCGACAGCACAACACCGATCAGGGTAAAGCCGACCAAAGGAAATTCGGTAAAATGGAAGATATCGACATAGGATAAGCCGCCCACAATGGCAGACAGCAACATAACGATCCCGAGCGGCGGTAAAACCTTAGGTAAAATCGTTCCTCGCCAAGAAAATAGCAGTTTAAAAATACTCGGTTGGTCACGGACGATCATGTTCGAATGATAATTTCTAGTTTTAAAAAATTATGATGATCTTCGGGTTTGCTCAAGCACTTGTCAATAACTGTTTCATGCAGATGAGTGTGCTTGGAGCAAGCCATGTTCAGCAAAGGAAAAACTCCCTTCTGTTGAGATAATGCAATGATCGATCAGTCGAATTTCCACCAGCTGACAAGCCTGCTGAATGAGTCGAGTCAATTCAAGATCGGCAGCAGAAGGTTCTGCACGACCGAAAGGATGATTATGTGCAATGACGATACTGCTGGCGTGTTCAGAAATGGCATAACGTAGCAGTTGATTGATGGAAATTTCACAGGTATTGAGGCTACCATAAAAAAGTTTTTTAAAGTTTATTTTTCTTAAATGCGCATCTAGGCAGAGCACGCCAAAGACTTCTTGACGTTCCGCTAAAAATTCAAAGCGAAGAAAATTTTGTAATTGTTCAGAGTGTTGCAAGTGCAAAGCTTCATTTTGAAAATGTTGACTCACATAGCGTTTACCGAGTTCTTTTACCGCCATGAGCTGCGCATATTTACTGTTTCCAATGCCATGAAACTGGCGTAAATCCTCAAGTGACGCATCCATCAGCGCTTGCAACTGACCAAAGTGTTGGATCAAGACTCGTGCGAGTTCGACAGCAGAGTGCTGCTGGGAACCTGAGCGTAGGAAGATAGCCAGTAGCTCAGCATCGGATAAACTTTGTGCGCCTTGTTGAATCAGGCGCTCACGTGGGCGCTCTTGTTCAGGCCAATTTTTAATTGAATTATTCATTATTCTTAGACTTTTTTATTATCAGTCAATCGGCTTTTTCACAGCAGATTATTGGGTCAGTGCATATTTAATGCTATTGTGAGCGCCACTGCAACAGATAGGTAGCCTGTTCGTGAGCTTTGATTTAAGTGTAATGCCCACAAAAAATATTCTTTTAGGTGTCACTGGTGGTATCGCAGCCTATAAAAGTGCCATTCTTGTCCGTCGATTAAAAGATGCCGGATTTGATGTGCGCGTGGTGATGACTCAAGGTGCGCAAGCCTTTGTGACCCCGCTAACATTTCAGGCGCTTTCAGGCAACCCTGTGCATACCGAATTACTCAATCCTGAAGCAGAAGCGGGCATGGGGCATATTGAATTGGCACGTTGGGCTGATTTGGTATTGGTTGCTCCTGCAAGTTGCGACACGCTGGCAAAATTTGCGGCGGGTTTAGCAGATGACCTTCTTTCTACACTTTATCTTGCAACAAAAGCACCCGTCTGGGTTGCCCCTGCGATGAATCAGCAAATGTGGGCAGCCAAAGCGACACAGCGTAATTTAAATACACTGGTTGAAGATGGCGTACATGTGATCATGCCCGATGCCGGTTCTCAAGCCTGTGGAGATGTGGGCTTAGGACGTATGCCTGAGCCAGAAGATTTAGCGGATCAAGTGACGGCCTATTTTCATCAAGCACAGCGAGCTATTGCTGAAAAATTTGGCATGCTTGCCGGTAAACATGTAGCGATTACAGCAGGTCCAACACGCGAGTCGATAGATCCTGTTCGTTATATTTCCAACCACAGCACAGGGAAAATGGGTTTT
Source organism: Acinetobacter sp. YH01005 (assembly GCF_013420465.1). Classification (NCBI taxonomy): domain Bacteria; kingdom Pseudomonadati; phylum Pseudomonadota; class Gammaproteobacteria; order Moraxellales; family Moraxellaceae; genus Acinetobacter; species Acinetobacter sp. YH01005. Next base: position 2,639 of record NZ_VOYA01000027.1, read on the forward strand.
GCACTGGCAGCGGCTTGTTATGCAGCTGGAGCTAAAGTAACGCTGATCGCAGGACCCGTAAGTTTAGATACACCAAATGGTGTACGACGGATTAATGTGCAGTCTGCAATTAAAATGTTAGAGACCAGTCTGCAAATGCTGGATGAAGGCTGTGATATTTTTATTGCAACAGCAGCCGTTGCGGATTATCGCGTGGCAGAAGTTGCAGAGCATAAAATCAAAAAAGCTGGTGATGAACTCAATGTGGCATTAATTAAAAACCCAGATATCGTTGCAACGATTGCGCAGCAGTCAAAACGTCCATTTATGGTTGGATTTGCTGCCGAGACACGCAATGTCGAGGAGTATGCTGCAGGCAAACTTGTGGCGAAAAAACTCGATATGATTGCGTGCAATGATGTCTCACGTAAAGACATTGGCTTTGCTTCAGACGAAAATGCCATGACCGTGTTCTTCGCCGATCAATATCAAATGGAAAAGCGTGATTTAGAGAAAGCGTCAAAACAAGAAATTGCACAGCAATTGGTGGAAGCCATACATGATGCGCTACATCATGAGCCTGAAACGGACGATGAATAATTTCAGTTGATTCCTCAAAATCCCCGCAATGTTCGGGGATTTTTTATGGCGCTTTTTAGATGTTTTGTTTAAGGCTCGTTATTGAAGATATCACAGGGGGACCGGTTTCATATTGAAAATTTGACGGCTAGGAAACTACTACCAAAATGGTCATTTTCAACAAAAATATGTCAGCAAGAGACCAAGGCTGTCAGTGTTTTAAAACAGTAAAAATGCAATTTAAGTGATTGATATCAAAATTAAATATAAAATTGAGAAATCTTGATAATTTGGCTTGTACTGTGTGTTTTATTGGCTATTATGAAGCAAACAATGAGGAATGTTTGGATCGCAATCTGTGATCGGTCTGACTTTTTCATCAAGAATAAATGCATCATGGGGGATGCAATATGTTTCGATGGCTCACCATTTTTTTACTGTTGAGTTTGGCTGGCTGTAGCTATTTTGTCTCGACAGATGAATTATCTCGGCAGATTGAGCAGCAGATGCAGCACGAGTTTGATCAGAATCCAGATTATCGGCAGTACCATTTACGGATTCAAAATATAAAAGTGTTAGAGCGTAAGGGATTAAGCTTTAAGGCTCAGGCGACATTGCAATACGATGGTCAGCCTTATACAGTTTTGGTCGATATTTACAAAGACCTGCAAGGCTATGCATGGAAAATAGATGAAGAACAATTTGCCTTCATTGACGAAGCTGAAATTGCAAAATATCAGGCGCAGTTAGATCAAGAGTTGAATCATTTGGTTGAGGAATTGGAACAGCCAACCGAAGAGGTTGAGCCTGTTACATCGGCGCCTGAGAGCTATGTGGGTTTACGTGAGGAAGAAGATCCATCCGATTATCAATGGACTGGCTATGATGATGAGCCTTTTCCCAAAGGGAACATTACGGTCAATAGTCATTGAGTGATGATTCTGATTGCTTAGATGATTTAGCTGAGTTGTGACGATGTTGCCAAACACGTATTTTGTGAGGCATGAAAATAAAAAAGCCCGCAAAATAGCGGGCTTTTACTTTATAGGATTAATCTTCTAAAACGACTTTAGGATGATCACGTAAATAGTCTTCTGTACGTTGCATTGCATACTTAATATTTTGAATGGCATTTTCCACATCGGCAAAGGTTTTGGCATTACCTCCACTTAAAGCCTGACGCCATTTTCGAGCACCCGGTAGGTTTTGGAATAAACCTAAAATATGACGGGTAATGATAGAAAGCGGTGCACCTTCTTCCATGCGTTTCGCAATATATGGCAGCATCTGATCAATAATATCGAAACGGTTGGGTAATTCGAGATCCCAAAGCTGACCGATCTCAGCCAATAAGTACGGGTTGTGATAAGCCTCACGGCCAATCATCACGCCATCAACATGTTGTAAATGTTGCTGTGTTTCAGCAAAGGTTTTCACCCCGCCATTAATTTCGATCAATAAATTTGGACGTTCTTGTTTCAGACGATAAACATCTTCATAACGTAAAGGTGGCACATCACGGTTTTCTTTTGGCGACAAACCTTGCAGCAGGGCAATACGGGCATGCACGATAAAATTGTTACAGCCAGTCTTTGCAACCGTATCAACAAAATGCAGCATTTCTTCATAAGACTGCATGTCATCAATCCCGATGCGGTGTTTCACGGTCACTGGAATATCAACAGCATTTCGCATTTCAGTAATACATTCTGCAACCAAATCAGGCTCTGCCATCAAGCATGCGCCAATTTTATTGTTCTGAACGCGGTCACTCGGACAGCCGACATTGAGGTTTACTTCATCATAGCCCCAGTCCTGTGCCATCTTGGTACAGGTCGCTAAATCTTTGGGATTTGAACCACCAAGCTGTAACACAATCGGGTGTTCTTCGTTGTTATAGTCCAAATGACGATTCGCACCGCCAAATAATATCGCACCTGTGGTGACCATCTCGGTGTAGAGAATCACATTAGGGTTAAACAAGCGTGCAAAGAAACGATAGTCACGAGTCGTCCAATCCATCATTGGCGCAACACTAATTCGTGGTTGAAGTTTATTTTCAATGGGTTGGAGATCAGTCATTAAAAAAACACGCCTTAAAAGAACAAGATGGAAGAACGAAATGGAAAATGGTGAAGAAATACCAAAAGCTGTCTGAAATACGATGAAAAAAACCGCATTTCAAGACGCGCGCAATATTAGCATAAATTGTGGTTTGGGGCATGGTCTTGCTAGTGTGGCTTATTCAAAGTTAAGCCAGAATGAGTTGGAAGTGTGGCTTAAGTAATTTAAATTTTTATGTGATTAATCTATAATTTTATAAACTTTATTGTATGGTTTCTCAGCAAATTTAACTGCCTGCCTTTATGTCTTTATTTTCCCAATATCTAATGCAACGCCAATTTTGTATCTCGTTTGAATATCTAACGACGCAAAAACCGCATTTGGTCCCAACGACATTTGCGGGCTTTCCTGTGTGCATGACATTGGCTGACCGTGTACAAAGTGACACGGATATTGCTCCTCTAGAAGCGCTGCATGACTACCCTCAAAGCATTGAAAAAATTCTGCATTATTCGGGGAAAGGTCGAGATATCTCAGATTTTCAAACTTTTCTGAAAGATGCTCAGCAGCACGGGGTAGAGAATTTACTTTTGCTCAGTGGCGATAAACTCAAGCAGCATCAGGATGGGGCAAATGATCCGACTCTACGGAGCCGTTATTTAGAGTCGGTCAATCAAGTCATGGCAGCCAAAGACTATGGCGGGTTTTATTTAGGGGTAGCATTTAATCCTTTTAAATATGCAGAAGCAGAAAAGGATGCGCAGTATTTTAAACTGAATAAAAAAATTCAAGCTGGCGCTGACTATGTGATTACACAGTTGGGCTTTGACATGGATGTGTTGAGCAGTTACCAACGCTATATGCAGCAATACTATCCACGTGTACCTGTACTGGCTTGTGTCATGCCGCTGACATTTGCCCGTGCCCGTTTTATGGCCAAGCAAAAAATCGCAGGCATCGTGCTTTCAGCAGATGTATTAAATTTTTTGCAACAAGAACAGCAAACTGACGCCATACAAGCTGAACAGAATGTCTATGCCCGCTGTGCCTTACAAATTTTAATGTGTCAGCATTTGGGTTATGCAGGGGTTCATTTATCGGCTTGCCATAAAGTGGAAGAGCAAGAGAAGTTGCAAAAAGCAATTTTGCAATTTGCGACATTAACGTTTGAACAGTGTTTGGCAAAATGGAAAATGCTTTGGCGCTCTAGTGTAGAGGTGAACTTCCAACCGACGGGCGCAAATAACCATAAAGCTCCAGTTGAACAAGTTTTGAAATATAAAAGTATGCATGTCATGCATGAGTTATTTTTTAGTTCAAAACTGGCCAAAGGGGCGGGATCTTATATTTTTTCGGCCAAATTATGGCAAAAACCGAAAGCTGATGCGGCCTTGCTGAAAACAGAATTTATCAGTAAACATGGCATCGTGGGCTGTGAAAATTGCGGACAATGTCGTTTAGGTGAAACCTTATATATTTGTCCTGAAACCTGTCCCAAAGGATTAGCCAATGGACCCTGTGGTGGCTCCAACCTTGACCGCTGTGAGTTTGAAGACCGTGAGTGTATACACTCGGTCAAAGCGCGGTTGGCGAAAGCCGTGGGTCAAGAAAAAATGCTGAAGCAAGAGCTCATCCCTACCGTTGCAATTGAAACTCGCCATAGTAGGTCTTGGAAAAACTGGTTTGTTCCACCGAATTCGTCACCAACAAAACAATAATTAACTTAAAGCATTATTCAGTCTGAAACCTTCATAAATGTGAATCTTTCAAGCGCTAATCATTCTAAAAATCAGACGAATAGTCGTATAAAAAAATGAAAAAGATGAAAGAAACAATTAAGATCAACAGCAGATGAAAATCAAAAATTAAAAATAGAAATTTGAAGAATTTGGGGAATACCACATGATGAAAAAAACCTGCTTAGGATTAGCTTTAGTTTTTACATTGTCAGGCACAACAGGCTGTTCAGTTGTCATGGCAAGCAAGCAGCCAAACAAGAAAAATACCGAAATGATTCAACAATGGCTATCTCGTAACTTGGTGATTGCTGAATTTGGCGCACCAATCACCTCTGAATATAAAAATGGCAAACGCTATGAAATTTATACCTTTACCCAAGGTTATTCGACTGCCAGTAAAGTCGGACGTGAATTTTGGCATGGTGCTGCAGATGTGGCGACCGTGGGGTTATGGGAACTTTTAGGAACACCTGCCGAATCCGTTTTTAATGGAAAGAAAATGACCTATGAATTGATTTTTGATGAAAATGATCTCTTAGAACGTTATACCTATCTCACACAAGATGAAACCAAATAGTTGAATACAGAGATATTTTGATTGCATGCCGGTAAACAATTGCGCTAAGTTCAAATGGTAGAAAAATAAACGAATTATCCATTGGAATTTAGCAGGCATGATGCTACTTGAAGAAATATTCAAAAGTAAAAAGTCGGAACATACCGACCAATTTAATTTACGCATTCATCGAGGTTTAAGTTGGCTGAAAAAGTCGATTGATCTTCAAGATGATCTCGATTTGCAATTTATCAGTTTGTGGGTGTCCTTCAACGCAATATATGCGCAAGACTTACAGATTGCGCAGGACAAGCAAAGCTTAAGACAGTTTTTATATGTGATTTGCCAAAAGGATGCAGAGCATAAAATCTATAATATTTTATGGGAGCGTTTTAGCCAGCCGATACGGTTATTTTTAGATAATCCCTATGTTTATCAAGGTTTTTGGGATTATCAAAATCAAAAAATTAGCCATGACGCATGCAAAGAGGGCTTGGCGCATGAAAAACAAAAAGTACTACGCGCGCTTAAAGAAAAAGATTCCGTTGATATTTTAATGGTGCTGTTCAATCGCATGTATACGCTACGCAATCAAATGGTTCATGGCGGCGCGACCTATAAAAGTTCGGTCAATCGGAAACAGCTTCAAGACGGCTGTACAATACTGTTGGCACTCTTACCGGTGTTTATGGTGATTCTTTTAGAAAATGCAGAAACCTTGGATTTAGGCAAACCCTTTTATCCTGTGGTGCAGGTCAGTTAATTTTCAAAAACTAAAGCCACAGTAATGTGGCTTTATTGCGGTGATGAATACTTCTCATTGTGGATATTTTAGTTGCCGCGCGGTATAGAGTTGATCGATCAAGACAAAAAATCCAGCAGCAATGACTAAAATAATCCCTGTCATGCAGGTGGTGGTCCAGCCGCCATGATGCCATGCAAATACGCCCAAAGCTGAACCACATGCACCACCGACAAAATAAAAAGTCATGTAAATTGAATTGATTCGAGAGCGTGCAATCGGGTTGAGTTGGAAAATAATATTTTGATTACAGCTATGCACCATTGCCAAACCTAGATTGATTAAACCATAGCCCAAAATATAAAAAGCAAGAGATGATCCACCCAAGTACAGCAGTCCCCAACTGAGGGCCAAGATGCTGCAACCGAGCCAAGTTAATTTTCGGTTGAAACCCAAATCCGCCCAACGCCCAATCCACTGTGTCGATAGGGCACCAAATACACCAACTAAAGTCACAACACCGACCCAAACATCGGCCAATTGAAAAGGTGGCTCAGTCAGTAACATGGCAATGGTGGAAAACAGCATACTCATCGCGGCAAAGACACAGCCTCCAATTAGAGAACGGAAAATTAACCGTGGCTCATGTTTGAGTAATGCGCCCATTGACTGGAAAACTTGGCTGTAGGGCATCCGTGTGATGCTGACCACGGGCAGACGTTTTTTGAGTAAGAGTGCTAATACCAACATCAAGAGCGCACTGAGGATGTAAATCGATTTCCAATGAAACAGATAGGACAATAAGCCAGAGAGACTGGTCGATAACAGAATGCCGACCAATAACCCACTCATTAAAAAGCCAACAACTGCCCCAATTTTTTCAGGTCGTATCGCAACAGTGACCAAAGGGATAAGAACCTGAGCAGCCACTGAAAATAGCCCCGTGATAATGGTTCCTGCCCAAAGCATGTATAGATTGGTCGAAAAAGCACAGAGGGCTAAACCGACAGTCGCACCAAGCATGAGTAATGGAATAAATTTGGCTTTATTCACAATATCGCCAATCGGCACAATAAACAGTAGACCCAAAGCATAAGAAATTTGCGCAAAGGTGACGGTTAGCGCAACTTCAGATTGTGGAATTTGAAAGCTCTGTTGGATAGAAGCCACTAAAGGTTGGCAATAATAATTGGCACCCGCACATAAACCACATGCAGCAGCCATAAGCCACAACAGGGTTTTATCATGGCTAATGTCGATCGAGGCTTTCATAAATTGTCCAGATATTGGGCGGAAGCGTATGCAAAGAATTTGCTGCCACGCTGTTGTGGTCACTATAAGGAAAATCAAACAGGTCTTAAAGTGTTTCTCTGTGAATTGTATCCACGCACGCGTTTAGGATTTCTTACTGAGACTGATCATCAAGACACCCAGCATATTCAGACCGCAACCGACCCATTGCCATAGGTTTAAGTGTTCATTCAATAAAGCGACGGCCAGTAAAATCGTTAAAATGGGCCCGATAGAGGCAATCATAGCCGATTGTGCAGCCCCAAGTCGGACGATACTTTGCATCATCAAAATGGTTGGAAGCACGGTTACCAATAGTCCTAGCGCTAAACCATACAGCCAGACTTGACTCGGGAGTTGTTGGAGCAAGGCGATAGGCTGTGGTGTTGCAAATAGAAAATGAATAATCGTCCCAACGCAGGCTATGCTCAGGGCTAGACCAGTAAAGTGTAAAGAACCAAACTTTTGCATGAGGCCTGGCGTGAGTAATAAGTAAATTGCAAATAACACGGCACTGGCAAAAACCAAACTACATCCGAGCCAAAAATACTGATCATGTGGTGTGGTACTTTGTTCTTGTAGCATCACTAACACTGTCCCGCCATAACTTAAAATCAGGGCAAGGATGGTTTTAAAACTCAGTGGCTTTTTGAATAAAACAGCGGAAGCCAGTACAGTTAATGTGGGATACAGGAAAAGTATAATTCGTTCAAGCGAAGCACTGATATACATCAAGCCACGGAAGTCGAGCCAACTCGAAAAGTAATAGCCGATTAGACCGGAAATGAGCAAGAGCACCCAATCTTTTCGTTGAATCGTTTGATAGGAACGTCGACTCAGCCATGCAATGACCAAGAAAAACGGCAATGCACTCATCATGCGTAAAGCCATGAGGACTGTGGCATCGACAAGAGGAGAAAGTGCATAGGCTTGCTTAATAAAAATCGCTTTGGTACTAAACAAGAAGGCAGCAATCAGTGCAAAAATTGCACCGATGAAGTGCGGACTAAGGTTTCTTGACATAAGTTAAGGTGTGCCTCATGACGACTGAACGAATTCGACAGCATTGTTCTGATAAGTTTGAACTGTCATTTTGATTATAAAAAATGCATCGTGCGAGTAAAAATGCAAAAAAGAATAGTACTTATTCCTTTATGCATAAGGGATTGCTAGATCAAACATGAAAAACAGCGGAAGAAATGACCAATTTGGTTTTGAATTTTTTAATCTCAACATGACTCGGCAGGTCAAATATATCAGGCTGAAACATTTAAGGTGAAAATTGCACACAAATGGTGCAATAGTGTTTTTTAGGGATAGAAAGTCAGTAGCGATATCATGATGCTAAATATTCAAAAAATTATTTTTTTAGCTAAAAAAGTCAATTCTAAGACTTAAGGCGAAGCATCAGGTGGGGAGGGCAAGACTTCGATAAACCCGAAACGTGCGCAAAAATCCATCGGATATTCAAGCTGACCAATTTGACGAGACTGTGGCAGAAAAATGTCAGTTTTCAATGCAGGTCAACACGTCAAAACTGTCAAATGAGTCAACGAGCTGATGCAGTCTGCATGAAAGAGTGACTCTACCTGACTTAAGTCGATTTTTAATGACACGTTCAGCTCATTGTGGGTTGAATGAAAATGTCACAATGATCAACGCAGTGAAACAATCTGCACTAAAACTAGCGAAATTATTTATGTTTTTGGTCTTAAGTAATATTAAAAAGTTATAAATAGGATAAAAATGAGTAATAAATCGACAAATAAAACTGAATAAATGAAATATCGCACCATTCTTTTCATGAATCATGAGTTCAAAATATGGGTATTTATTAAATAAATATTGGGTAGTATTTTAAAAAAGTTCAATTAGAATCCAAAAATTGTACAAAAACACATCCTGAGGGGAGACATCGCGGATTGCGATGTTTACTTAAGAAAAATTAGCTTGAGGAACGCTCATGCAGATCGGAATTCCAGCCGAAACTGTTGTCGGTGAAAATCGCGTCGCTGCGACGCCTGAAACAGTAAAGAAGTTGATCAGCGCTGGTCATAGCGTCGTTATTGAACGTGGAGCAGGGGTAAACGCTGCTTACATCGATAGCGCCTATGAACAAGTTGGTGCCAAAATTACGGATGATGCCTATACCGGTAGTCAAATGATTTTGAAAGTTCGTGCGCCTAAAGGTGACGAAATTCAAAAACTCACAGCGGGTACCACTGTTGTAGGGATGTTTGACCCTTACCGCAACACCGAACTTGACCAATTTGCGTCACAAAACGTGTCTGCATTTGCATTGGAGCTTTTGCCACGAACCCTATCTCGTGCGCAAAACATGGACGTACTTTCATCTCAAGCCAACCTTTCAGGTTATAAATCTGTGCTTTTGGCTGCGGCAGAATATCAACGTATGTTCCCAATGCTGATGACAGCAGCAGGTACAGTAAAACCTGCACGTGTGGTGATCATGGGCGTAGGTGTCGCAGGCTTACAAGCCATTGCAACAGCGAAACGTTTAGGTGCCGTAGTTGAAGCAACTGACTTACGTCCTACAGCACGTGACCAAGTTGAATCTTTGGGTGGTAAATGGTTAGACGTACCAATGTCACCAGAAGAGCAACAAAAAGCAGCTGATGCTGCGAAAAATGGTTATGGCTGGATGCCGGGTGAAGACTACATTCGCGACCAAGCGATTATTGTTGATAAAGCCGTATCGAATGCTGACATCGTGATTACGACTGCATTATTACCGGGTCGTGACGCACCACGTTTAATCAAAGCAGAAACCGTTGCCAAAATGAAACCGGGCTCAATCATTTTAGATATGGCGGTTGAAACTGGCGGTAACGTTGAAGGTTCTGTTTGCGGCGAAAATGTCGTGACTGCAAATGGTGTGAAAATTCTCGGTATTCCAAATATTCCTTCAACAGTTTCGACTGAAGCGTCGGCACTGTACGCACGTAACGTTTTGAATTTCATAGAAACCATGTTTGATAGCGAAAAGAACTTCGCGATTAACCCTGAAGAAGAAATTCAAAAAGCACTACTTGTCACTCATGGCGGCCAAGTGCTGCTGAAACGTGGTTAAGGAGAATCATCATGGTTGAAACGATTACTATTTTTGTCTTGGCAATCTTTGTTGGTTACTACGTGGTTTGGGGGGTAACACCTGCGCTACATACACCATTAATGGCTGTAACCAATGCTTTGTCATCGATCATTATCGTTGGTGCGATGATTCAAACCGTTGGCATCCCAGGCATTGTGGATGCAAGCGTACAGTTCCAAAGCATTAACGTGGTAAGTATTTTAGGTGCGGTTGCCGTTTTCCTTGCAAGTATCAACATTTTTGGTGGCTTTGCGGTGACTGCACGTATGCTTGAAATGTTTAAACCTAAGCAAAAGAAAAAAGAGGGTTAATCCATGGAATTCATTAAAGAATATGCGGATTGGTTCTACCTGATTGGTGCCGTTCTTTTTATCTTAACGTTGCGTGGTTTGTCTGGTCCGAAAACTGCGATTCAAGGTAACCGTTACGGCATGATCGCAATGGCGATTGCTGTAATTACTACATTCTTTGTCGCAGATCATCCAGTGATTTGGATGATTGTGGGTGCAATGGTGTTGGGTGCAGTCGTAGGTATTGCACGTGCAAAAACAGTTCCGATGACTCAAATGCCTGAAACTGTGGCACTGATGCACTCATTAGTCGGTTTGGCTGCGGTACTGATTGCGATCGCTGCAATTCTACATAACAACCAATTGACTGCGGCATTCGCGGAAAATGAAGCAGTACTAACAGCTGCGGGTGTAGAACATGCTCATATGAGCAAAGTTCATTTATTTGAATTGTTTGTAGGCTGTTTCGTTGGTGCGATTACCTTCACAGCATCGGTATTTGCTTACGGTAAATTGGCTGCGAAGAAATGGGCAAAAACCATTTCAGGTGGATGGGTAAAACCTGTTCAAGCCTTAATTTTCCTTGCGATGTTGGCGTGTGGTATCTACTTCTTCACTACAGGCAACATGAATGCTTTCTGGGCAATGACTGTTCTTGCACTTGCATTTGGTTGGGTATGGATTGCGCCAGTAGGCGGTGGTGATATGCCAGTGGTGGTATCGCTACTGAACTCGTTCTCAGGTTGGGCTGCAGCAGGGATTGGTTTCACGCTTGAAAACAACATGCTGATTGTTGCAGGTTCACTGGTTGGTTCATCGGGTGCGATTCTGTCTTACATCATGTGTAAAGCCATGAACCGTTCAATCATCAACGTCTTGTTTGGTGGTGCAATGGGTGGTACAGCAGTAGCGGCGGCGGATAATGGTGAAAAAGCACAGCGTAATCACCGTTCAGGTTCTGCAGACGATGCTGGCTTCTTGATGTCAAATGCGGACAGCGTGGTGATCGTACCGGGTTATGGTATGGCGCAAGGTCGTGCACAAAATGCCGTGAAAGAATTGTGTGAAATCTTAAAAGAGCAAGGTGTAAAAGTTCGTTTTGCGATTCACCCAGTGGCAGGTCGTATGCCGGGTCACATGAACGTACTTTTAGCTGAAGCTGACGTTGCATATGAAGACATTCTTGAAATGGATGAGATCAACTCAGACTTCCCAGCAACTGATGTAGTACTGGTGATTGGTGCGAATGACGTTGTGAACCCAGCGGCAAAAGACGATCCAAGTTCTCCAATTTACGGTATGCCAATCCTTGAAGCGCATAAAGCACGTACTATTATGGTGATCAAACGTTCTATGGCTACAGGCTACGCAGGTCTAGATAATGACTTGTTCTATAACGATAAAACGATGATGATCTTCGGTGATGCGAAGAAAGTTGTGGAAGATATGACAAAAGCCATTAATGGCGGCGGTCATTAATCCATATTGCCAAAGTCCCGCTGTGATAAAGCGGGACTGAGGAAGATTTAAAACCACCTTCGGGTGGTTTTTTGTTTTGTTCGCTTTTGATTAATTGATGTTTCACACTAAAAGTGCACAAATATTTAGCGCATCAGGTGCTTGAATCAAATTGATGCGTATTTTGAAACCAAGGTGCAGATTGATGCGCTGTTTTGTTTCATTAAATTCGATCTCAGTGATTCAAAATATTGTCGCGAACTGGTTTTGTGACGCAATGCATTGAAAAATAATTAATTGTCTGAAATTTGGTATTCTTTTTGCACAGCATGGTTATTCTTGGGGGAATAATCATGAAAAAAACATACTTGATGGCACTGTTTCTGAGTGTCCTGACATCGACTGCATGGGCAGTCGACCCGCAAATCGCCAGTAATATTCAAGACATTCGTATTTCGCTCGACAGTATTTGGGTGGTACTGGGTGGCATCTTGGTGTTCTTTATGCAAGCCGGATTTGCCATGATCGAAAGTGGTTCAGTTCGCAGTAAAAACACCGTGAACGTACTCATGAAAAACTACATGGATGCCTGCTTGGGTGGTCTGGTGTTCTGGTTGGTGGGTTTTGGTCTGATGTTTGGGGTAAATACCACGGGCTGGTTTGGCTTAAGTCATTTTGCACCCGATCAACTGGATGATTGGCACTGGAACCTTCTATTTTTCCAAATGATGTTTGCTGCAACGGCAACCACTATTGCCAGTGGTGCAATGGCGGAGCGGATTCATTTTGTGGCTTATGTGGTGAGTGCGGCCGTTGTCTCAGGTCTGATTTATCCTGTCTTTGGTAGTTGGGCATGGGGCAGTTTATTTGGTGGAGACGGTTGGTTAAAAGCACTCGGGTTTATCGACTTTGCTGGTTCGACCGTGGTGCATTCGATGGGCGGCTGGGTGGCTTTAGCGGGCATTATCGTACTGGGTCCACGTTTGGGTCGATTTGGACGTAATGGGCAAAGCCATTATTTACCGGGGCATAACTTACCTTTGGTAGCATTAGGCGGTTTTATTTTATGGTTAGCATGGTTTGGTTTTAATGCAGGCTCGACCATTAATGCCAATGTCAGCGTAGGACGTATTGCTTTAAATACGCATCTTGCAGCGTGTGCTGCCGCGGTTGCATATATGTTGCTCTGCCTCATCCGATCTAAAGCCATTTTGATCCGCAGCACGATCAATGCCTCACTGGGTGGTTTAGTTGCCATTACGGCAGGCTGTGCAACGATGTCTCCACTCTATGCAGTCATCACCGGTTTATGTGCAGGTGTTATGGTGACCTTCCTGCCAATGCTCATGGAAAAAATGAAACTGGATGATGTGGTGGATGCGGTGACGGTACATGGTTTCTGTGGTGCATGGGGAACATTGGCAGCAGGGATCTTCCTTGAAAATAATATGTTTAATGGCGATGTCATCGCGATACAAGGGCTTGGGGTGATTGCAGCCTTTTTATGGGGCTTTGGCGTTGCGTTCATTGTATTTAAGGTCTTGGATCAATTGTTGGGTGGCTTACGGGTGAGTAAGCAACATGAACAACGGGGTTTGGACTATACCGAGCATGCTGAATTGTCTTATCCCGAGTTTCAAAAAGATGTGACTTTTGAAACGGATGATATGACTAAACGTCATTAACAAGAGTAAAGCAATGAGCACCGAACTGTTAAATTTGGCACAACGCCGCGAAGCTTTAGAAAAAGGCTTACAACATTTTATTCATGGGACGTTACTCGACAGTGCGCTACGGCACTGGGAGCAGCAGTACAGCATGAAACCATCATTTGTATTGAATCGCTTCTTAAATGATATCTGTACCACAGAGGAGCTTCGCTTTTATCGTAAAGATATGCTGAAGCAAGTTTTGTATGAGTTATCTACCTTGGAAAAGCAGGAACTGTTAAGGGGTGAAAAACCGCAGGAGCAGGAGCAAGACGACGAGCCCATTGCAGAGACCATTAGCGACGCTTTTTTAGGCTTTATCGAGTCAGTCATGCTGACGGTGAAATCTACAGATCAGGCTGATTTCACCCAAGATGTGATTGAGCAATTAGAAGAAATCGGGCTGGCAATTGCGGCAAATGCACAAATAAATACGGCGAGTTTTGTCGAGTTTTTGCCCTTGACCAGTTATGCCAAAGTTTTAACGAGCATTTATGAAGTGTATTGTGACTTTTATGGCCCGATGCGTGCAGACCAAGTTTATGCACAAACCAAGCTGAAAATTAAAGCCAATTATCCTGAGGTGGATTTACATCAACTGGTTTAGTGCCGGGGGGAAACACCATGAAGCTGATTGTCCGTGTATAAAGTGAAGGGATAAAAAAAGCGACCTAATTAGGTCGCTTTTTTCTGGAAGCTTAAGCTACAGTTTCTGGAGCTGTACGCCATAAGCTTTCTAAATCATAGAATTTACGTGCTGTAGGTAACATCACATGTACCACTACAAAACCGAGATCAATCAGGATCCATTCTGCATCACGTTCGCCTTCAACACCGATAGGGCGGAATCCAGCTTTACGTGCTTCTTCTGCCACGTTGTCTGCAAGAGACTTAATGTGACGAGTTGAAGTACCGCTCGCAATAACAATCGCATCTGCTACGTTGCTGATAGTGCTGATATCAAGTTCAATAATATCTTTGGCTTTTACATCTTCAAGTGCTTCACGTACAACAGCTAAGCAAGCTTGTACGTCTTTGATTTGCGTTGATTTTGCGAGATCGAGAGAATTAGAAGCGCTGGGCGATGGTTCTAAATTCATAGAGGGTATGATTTCCTGACAATTTTACATGGTCTAATATAGCGGTTTTGTTGCTGAATTTCAAATCAACACGTCATTGGCCATTGGCTAAATGAGGGAAGTATTTGTCTTTCCACGCAAAAGAATGTGATGAGTTGCTTCGTGGTCGGTATTCAGCCGCGATGTAACCTGTATATTGGCTTTGATCTAACCATTTAAAAATCTCTGCAAATGGAATCTGCGCTGAGTCAGGTTCATGTCGCCCCGGACAGTCAGCAAACTGTATGTGACCGATATCCTGAATATTTTCTGCCAAAGTACTGAGAATATCTTCACCCATCATCGCCATGTGGTAGCAGTCATATTGCATCTTCAAAGTAGAGTGTTGTACAGCTTCAAGCATTTCCTGAGCTTGGGCAATATTTTGGACCAAAAAGCGCGGCATATCAGTGCCATTAATCATTTCAAATACCGGTTGAATATGATGTTCGGACAACATGTGGCATGCCAGTTTAAGGTTGCTTGACAAGGTATTTAAACATGGGAGTAAGTCTGCATCTTGGGGCTGTTTGCCGGCTAAAATATTGACACTCGGTACATTTAACGCAGTGGCATAGCGAATACATTGCTCTAAGGCCTGATGAAATTGATTTTCACGCCCCGGAACTCCCGCAAGACCATCGCCGCCTTGCATCAAATCACCCGCAGGGACATTAATTAAACACAGGCTTAAATCATTGATAGTGAGCTGGGTTTGGATTTGCTCAATACTCAGCTCATACGGAAACTGAATTTCTACATGCTTAAAACCATGTTCACGAGCCAAAGCAAAACGCTCTAACAACGGCACTTCGGTAAAAATCATGGATAAATTAACCGCGAGCTGAGTCATGTATATCGTCCTTGAAGCAATTTACTTCTAAAGTGAAAGTCGTTAGTTTTGTTCGACATGTTGAATGATGGTGGCTAAATCTTTTTCTGCAAAACCATTGTCCTGATGGGCTTTGAGTTGCGATAAAGCAAGGCTGGCAACAGGGATGCTTAATTCAAACTGGGCAGCCAGTTGGACTGCATTATTCAGGTCTTTAGATAAAGTTTGAACTTTCCATTGCACGGGCTCGAACTGATGCGTTGCCATACGTGGAGTTAAAATCTGAAAAGGCTTTGAGTCTGCAAATCCACCAGCAAGTGCTGGTGCTAATAACGTGGTGTCTACACCTGATTTCTCGGCTAATGCGACGGCTTCTGCGATTAACGTGCTATTGGCAGCGACGATCAGCTGATTACAAATTTTGGTGGCTTGACCTGTACCTGAGTCGCCCATGCGAGTAACACGTTGAGATAAAACATTGTAAATCAGACTCAAATCTTGAATCGTTTCAGCATCACCACCGGCAAAGATGACCAAGGTGCCTTGTTCAGCACCGGCTGTGCCCCCCGAAACAGGAGAGTCAATCCAAGTGACTTGTTTCAACGTTGCAGTATGAGCCAATTGATGGGTTTGATTTACAGAAAGACTCGAGAAGTCGACAATAATTTGTCCTGCCGCTAAATGGGTTTCGATGCTTGCATACACCGCGGCAACAGCAGCATCATCTGCGAGACAAGATAAAACCACAGGATAATGGGCAATATTCTCCAATTGAAGCGCCGTCGCGCCAATCGCAATCAACTCATCACACGCAGCGGCAGTTCTGTTCCACACCGCAACTTCAAATCCTGCCTGAATGAGGCGCGTGGCCATGCGGCTACCCATCAGCCCCATACCTAGAAATGCAATTTTTGTATTACGATCAAACGCCATGTGCTGTACTCAATCTATCCTGTGTGACTATTTTACTTATATTGGCGTGGTAAAAACTGAACCTCTGGGTTCTTGTCTTTTTTACGTGCCAATTGGCTGTTTTTGCCGAGCAGTAATTTAAATTGCCAGATTTTTTCTAAACGTAAAGATCGTTTTGGACTATGTTCCATGGCATCTAGCACTTGTTTTGCCGCTGCCAAGGCATCTGGTGAACGTTGTGATAATTCTTCGGCTAACTGCTGCGCTTGAAGCAAAGGCTGTTCATTTAAATGCGTCACTAAGCCAATTTCCTTGGCATATTCTGCGTCAAAAATACGTGCTGTTAAGGTTAATTCTTTGGCTAAATCTAGTCCTATCACACCTTTGAGTGAGCGAGTTAAGCCCATATCAGGAACTAAGCCCCAACGACTTTCCATAATCGACATTTGCGTTTTCGGGTGGGCAATACGGATATCGGCAGCCAAGGCAAGTTGCATGCCTGCTCCAAAACAAAAGCCTTCAAGTGCGGCAATCACCGGCACAGGGAGTTGTTGCCAAATCAGAAAGGCTTTTTGAAATAAACTTTGACCGGGCTTTAACAGTTCCCACGCGGCATAGGCACGATTTTTCGGATCATTGAGGTCAGCCAAATCAATGCCAGCACTAAATACATTGGCTTCACCCGTTAAAATGACACAGCGTAAGCTACGATCTTTTTTTAATTTTTCAGCAATGCTGACCAATTCTTTAAGCAATGCAAAGCTCATTGCATTACGTTTTTCTGGACGGTTTAAGTAAACCGTTGCAATGCCATTATTTTTTTCTACACGTAATAAAGCCATGGTAATTACTCTTGTTGTTTCTGCGCCCGAGCATAGCATGCACCCTGACAGGATACATGACAGTGCAGTCACAACAGAAGCTGGACGGCACTGACTTTAGTCGGACTGCGCTTAATTATTTTGTTTGGCTAAGATTTGTTGAGCCGCGTGTTCAACTTGTGCCATGACATTTTTTAACTCATCGAAACGGTTCAGGGTTTCTTGGACAAAAGCGTCATCCGCTTTACGGCGTTCCTTACGTAAGGTCGATACAAATAGCTCAAATTGACCTGAAACCTCTTGGAGGGTCGGAGCGCCCACATAGCGGGTTGCACCATAAAGCCGATGTAGCACATGCTCTAATTGTGGAAAATCTTCATCTTCGATGAGCTGTGCCATTTCATGGATTTCTTGCTCAAAGCTATCGACGAGCATTTTCAGTAAATCGACCGCAAGATCTTCTTTATTCGCGGCCAACTGCAAGCTTTGCTGCCAATCTAAAATACTTGGCTCTAGGGCTTCAATCACCGAACTGCGCTCTAAAACCGGCACTTTCTTAAAGTTATCGGTAGTCCATTGGGTCAAGATTTGAATAATTTGATCCATTTGAATTGGCTTGGTGACATAGTCATCCATACCGCTTTGTAGGAGTTTTTGTTTTTCATCAGAGAGCGCATGTGCCGTCAAAGCGATAATTGGAAGGCGCTTATGATTTTCGAAGGTTGACTCAAGTGAACGAATAGCGCGCGTGGTATCGACACCTGACATCACAGGCATTTGAATATCCATAAAGATGAGGTCAAAAGCTGCCAAACCTTGCTCTTGGCGAGCCTGAATGATTTCGATGGCTTCTTGTCCACTCAAAGCCTTAGTGGTTTTAACATTTAACTCAGAGAGCAGGGCTTCAAGCACAATCAGGTTTGGTAAATGGTCGTCGACAGCTAAAATGTGCAGACCTTGACCATTAAATTCTTCATGTTGCTCCTGATCAAACCAAGGCTCATTACTCAATAAATGAACCAATGCTGTACGGCTAAGTGGTTGATGCAATGGGCGAGCACGGTACTCGTTCAACATGCTTGGATCGAGCATCATTTGGTAGCCATAAACTGCTAAGTTACCGCTATAACGATGACGAATTTCTTTCAGTAAGGCTTCGGAGTCACCACTATGGTCAACAATTAACCAAGTATTTTCATTGGTTTTTAGCTGATTGAGACGGCTAAATAAATCTAGGATTGACTGCGTTTCAATATGTTCAACATCATAATTTTCTAAATAATGACGTAGGACATTGGCAGTTGCTGGATGTGCCAAGTAGGAAACGACTTGTAGATTGCTAAATTGTGGATGCACAATTTCAATTTCTTCATCGACCACAAAGCGCGCAGTAAACCAGAAGGTTGAGCCTTTTTCTGTTGGGGCACGTTCTTGGTTATCTTCAAAGCCAATTTGTCCATGCATCAGGCTGACCAATTGTTTGGAGATGGCAAGACCTAAACCTGTACCGCCAAATTGACGGGTCACAGATGCATCACCTTGCGAGAAAGATTCAAACAGTTTCTTACGGTCGGTACCGCTTAGGCCGATACCACTGTCTTGCACACTAAAGTGCAGCAGGCATTGACCGATGTCATCATGCTCCATACGGACACGGACAATAATTTCACCATCTGGAGTGAACTTAATCGCATTTGAAATTAAGTTGGTCAAAATTTGCTTGAAGCGTAGGGCATCGCCGACCACAAATTTTGGCACATTGTCCGCATAGTAGAAGGTCATATCGATGTGCTTTTGCGCTGCCAATGGCGACAACATATCCATCACATCAAAGACGGCTTCTTCTAAGTCAAATTGCGCAGTTTCGAGTTCTAGTTTGCCGGCATCAATTTTGGAGAAATCGAGCACGTCATTAATTAAAGCCAATAAATGCGCAGAAGATTTACGAATCGTTTGTAGATATAAATTTTGCTCATTACTGAGGTTGCCTTGGCGCAGTAAAAGATGAATAAAACCATCAATACTGTTGAGTGGCGTGCGCAGTTCATGGGAAATATTGGCCAAGAACACCGACTTCGACTGATTGGCATGGATCGCTTGGTCACGTGCTTGACGGTAGGTGATGTTTTGCACTTCTAAAGTATCAAGCGTGCGTCTTAAATCATCTTCAGTTTGTTCGGTATGTTCACGCAGTTCTAAAAAGCTGAAATGTAAGCGTTTAACCACATTGGCAATATCACGCTGTAATAAGCGGAGCTCACCAGTACTGTTAATGATCATGTGTTGATCTAGGGTGTCGGCATTTAAACGTTGTAACTGCATGCGAATTTCGTACATTGGTGCGATCCAACGACGTGAATAAAAATTCAAACACAGCAAAAGTAATAAGAGTGTCAATAAACCTGTTGCAATCAACACGATTAACACGCGATAGCGGGCAATTTGCAGCGGTTGATTGTCCAGTTCAATGCTTAACCATGCCGGCGTCTGGGTTGAATCTGAAATTTTCAGGGCATAAATATGGTTGCCCTGATGTGCAATCGGTCCAATAAAAGATGCTTTACTGTCAAAAGCAGGCCAAATAGCTTGATCTTGAAAGCCGATGCTCAGGCGGTTGTTGCCTTTAAGATCTAAAATTGCAGCACGAATCAAATGTTTTTCATTCAACATGCTTTGCATGGCATTACGAGCTTGATCAAACTGCCACGGATAAAGGTTGAGTAACTCTATGGCAGATTCTGACGTGGGTTGATAGCGCGTCAGGATCGCGACAGCCATTTGTTTTTGTTGTGCTTTGGCTGCATTGGAGGTTTCTGTTATTACCAACATTGCACCGACACAGGCCAAAATGGTGATCGGCACAAAAATAAGTGCAATCAACTGACCATAGGCATGATTTAAGTGTAGGCGTTTAAAAAGCTTTTTGTTGATATTTGACATGGTTTAAGCAGTTTATTCCTTATGCCCCGAATATTAGCATGGATTATTTAAAACTGATTGTGCTTTAATCACTTTCGCGAAAAAGCGAGGCAAATGGGTGCAGGCAAAGGCATTTTTTCATACAATAGGCGCACCTCGATATAGGTGTGAATAATGAGTAATACAACCCCTGATTTTCAAGCAGACGATTTTTTATTAGACCATTACGTCGGCAACACGCCGTTAGTGCGTTTACAACGTCTGGCAAGTCATACTCAAGCAACAGTATTAGCCAAGTTAGAAGGCAATAACCCAGCGGGTTCGGTCAAAGATCGCCCTGCATATAACATGATTATGCAAGCGGAAAAGCGTGGTCAGATTAAACCGGGTGATACGTTGATTGAAGCGACGAGCGGAAATACAGGGATTGCTTTAGCCATGGTTGCTGCAATGCGTGGCTATAAAATGACTTTGATCATGCCTGCAAGTTCTAGCCAAGAGCGTAAAGATGCCATGCGTGCCTACGGTGCCGAACTGATCGAATCAGAAAACATGGAAGAAGCACGTGATCTTGCCCTTCAAATGGAAAAAGACGGCAAAGGTTTAGTCCTAAACCAGTTTGGTAACCCGGACAATGTAGAAGCACATTACCTCACTACGGGTCCAGAAATTTGGAAACAAACGGGCGGTAAAATTACACATTTCGTCAGCTCTATGGGAACCACCGGGACCATTATGGGGATTTCGAAATATTTAAAAGAACAAAATCCGGATATTCAAATTGTCGGTTTACAGCCGTCTGAAGGCTCAAACATTGCTGGTATTCGCCGTTGGCCACAAGAATATCTTCCTACGATTTTTGACCCTTCACGTGTTGATCGTATTATGGATATTCCGCAAATTGAAGCGGAAAAAACGGCTCGTCGTTTAGCGCGTACAGAAGGTATCAGTGCAGGTACATCATCGGGTGGTGCGGTATGGGCTTCAGTTAAATTGGCTGAAGAAAATCCGGATGCCGTGATTGTTTGCATCGTATGTGACCGTGGTGACCGTTACTTGTCTACTGGTCTATTCTCTGTTGTTGATCCTGAATAATTACAGTGGCCGAACGGCACTGGTGAGTACTTATGCGTTTACCTGTTTTAATTTTTGATATCGAAACACTGACAGATTTGAAGTCAGGTGCGCATTTGTATGGACTGGATCTGCCTGAGGTGGATCTAGATGCTGCGCTGACTAAACTGCGTCGCCAAGAGGCGGGCACGGATTTTCAGCGTTTGGCCTTGCATGAAATTGTCTGTATCTCTGGACTATGGATTGATGAAAAGGGCATGAAGTTGTTTTCATTTAGCCGTGAAGACAATAGCGAAGCTGAAATTTTAAAAAAATTCGTTTCTATTTTTGAAAAGCGTCATCCGACCTTGGTCAGTTGGAACGGTTCACAGTTTGATTTGCCTGTGATTTTGTTCCGTGCCATGTATCACGGACTATCTGCACCAAGTTTGTTCGATCAGGGCGAGATTGATACGCAAAAGCGCTATAATAACTACCAGAATCGTTATCATCATCGTCATGTAGATTTGATGGATGTCATGGCCATGTTCCATGGTCGTCATTTTCAAAAGCTCGACGATGCAGCACATTTACTTGGTTTCCCCGGTAAACGTGGTGATGGTGGCTACCATGTGCCTGAATATGTGCGTGAACAACAGTGGATGGAACTGACCAGCTACTGTGAAGGTGATGTGCTCAATACATGGTTGATTTATTTACGCTGGCTGTTGCTGAAAGGACAGTTATTGTTAAATGATCATCAGCACTTGATTCAAAGTACGATTCAATATTTACAAACTCAGCCGCAACACGCTGACTTTTTATTGGTATGGCAGCAAACCTCGCAACGTACCGAATTCACCCAATCTGATTTCCCATCTTCCACACATTAGGTACGCATGAAACACAAAGCCAAACCCCAAAAAGCCCAACAACCCATTTATACATTTCAGGTTGAATCGCTTTCACATGAGGGGCGAGGCATAGCGCACTTTGGGACGCATCCAGATCATCCTGCAGAAAAACACGGTAAGAAAGTCTTTATCCGTTATGCCTTGCCGGGTGAAACGGTGCGTGCGCGTATTACTAATGTCGTTAAGCGTCTCGAAGAAGCAGACAGTCTGGAATTACTGAGTGAAGAGTCTGCTCTACGGGTTAAACCGGCCTGCCCACATTATGGGGTCTGTGGTGGGTGTAGCATGCAGCATATTCATCCCGACGAGCAAATTCGTTTAAAACAAGATGTTTTACAATCACATTTGCAACATTTTGCTGGGATACAACCTGATCAATGGTTAGCTCCTTTACGTTCATTGCGTGAAGATTACCGTCGTAAAGCGCGTATCGGTGTGCGTTACTTACCTGCAAAAGATAAGCTCGTGGTCGGCTTTCGTGAAAGCCAGTCAAATAAACTGACTTCGATTGACCGTTGTATGGTGTTGGATCGTGAGTTTGGCTCAATCACCACACTCAAACAACTGTTACAAGGTTTGCAAGGTAAAGCAGATATTGGGCATATGGAACTGGCCATGGGAGATCAAGAAATTGCTCTCCTGATTCGTCATACGGCGGAACTTTGCGCGGAAGATGTCAACCAATTAGTAAAATTTGCGTTACATAAAGAGTGGCAACTGTACTTACAACCTGAAGGGCCAGACAGCTTACATCGCGTGGATCATCCCGATGCACCGATGCGTCTGCACTATGGTCTAAGTGACTTTGCTGTGAAATTTGGCTTTAATCCTCAGGACTTCACGCAAGTGAATTCCACGATTAATCCGCAAATGGTGAAACTGGCATGTGAATTGCTTCAGTTACAACAAGGTGAGCGAGTTCTAGATCTGTTTTGTGGCTTAGGAAACTTTTCTTTACCACTTGCTCAATGTGTGGGTTCAACGGGTCAAGTCATTGCAGTTGAAGGGAGTGAAGAAATGGTTCAGCGTGGTGCAGAAAATGCACAAAACAATGGCCTTTCGCAACTGAAATTTTATTCACAAGATTTAACAAAAGATTTTTCGCATCATTCTTGGGCAAAACAAGGATTTGATGCATTATTGATAGACCCACCACGATCTGGTGCAGAAGAAATAATGCGTTATGTGCCCAAATTTGGTGCAAAAAGAATCGTTTATGTGTCATGTAATCCTGCAACACTAGCACGCGATGCTGGAATGCTGGTACAACAAGGCTACCGTTTGAAAAAAGCGGGTGTCATGGACATGTTTACCCATACAGGGCATGTCGAATCGATTGCTTTGTTCGAAAAAGAAAATCAGATAAACGATCAAAAGTTATGAAGCGTAGAAAACTAGGAGTAGGGTATGGTCACAGTACGTGAACAATTACCTGGACGTCTCAATGAGTTGTCACAGGAAACGACTGTAGAACATGCCGAGCAAGCACAGCATGATCTAGCTGAATGGCTAGAGCGTGTGAGTGGCATGTTTGACGGGGCTCCTCTAAAGCAACTCGAAGAAGTTGCCCATCTGACCTTACAGAATGAACTTGAAACAACGGTCAACCATCGCTCGAATACCTTCTATACCGGTATTGAAATGGCGGATATTCTTGCTCATCTGTATGCGGATGAAGATACGTTATCAGCAGCCATGCTGTATCGAAGTGTTCGTGAAGGCGTAACCAGTTTAGAAGAAGTCCAAAGCAAATTTGGCGATCAAGTGCATGCTTTGGTGAAAGGCACGCTTGCCATGGGTAAGTTGTCTGACCTGATCGAGCAAAATAAACGTCTAGAAGATCATTTTAATAATAATCAGCGTGAACATTTGACCGGCATTTATAAAATGCTGATCTCTGTGACCGAAGATGTTCGTGTTGTATTAATCAAACTTTCTGAACGTACCTATGCATTACGTGAGTTGGCGCACTCAACCAAAGAGCGACAAGAGCGTGTCGCACGAGAAATTTTAACCATTTATTCGCCGCTCGCGCACCGTTTAGGGATTGCACAGCTTAAGTGGGAGCTTGAAGATCTTGCTTTCCGTTATCTAGCACCTGAACGCTATAAAGAAATTGCCTCTTTACTGAATGAAAAACGTTTAGAGCGTGAGCAATATATTCAGTTCGTGACAGAAAAGTTGCGTAAAGAACTGTTAGATCATGGCATTGAGGCCGAGATTAATGGTCGGGTGAAACACATTTATTCGATTTATCGAAAAATGAAGAGTAAGAACCTGAGCTTTGATCAGCTTTATGACATTCGAGCGGTTCGTGTTCTGGTGGATAATGTACCTGAGTGTTATCACACACTGGGGATCGTTCATCAGATTTGGCGTCATATTCCGCATCAGTTCGATGATTATATTACCAACCCGAAAGCCAATGGTTATCGCTCACTGCATACGGCCGTGATTGCAGAGAACAAATCTTTAGAAGTGCAAATTCGTACGCACAATATGCACGAAGAAGCTGAACTCGGGGTGTGTTCGCACTTTAACTATAAAGAAGGCTCTAAAACCACAGATTATTCATTTAATCATCGCTTACATTCTTTGCGTGCAGTGCTTGAACATTATCAAGAACGAAATGATGCTAGCGCCCATAAAGAAGATGAAGATTCTGAAAACTTCGAACAAATCCAAGAGTTTGAAGATTTTGAGAAAATCTATGTGTTTAGTCGTGATGGTGATATCAAAGAATTACCACGTGGTTCGACTGTGCTCGACTTTGCCTATCATGTGCATACTGAAGTGGGCAACAAGTGCTATGCGGCACGAGTGAACCAACGTTATGTGCCTTTAACCTATACCCTTAAAACTGGGGAACAGGTTGAGATTTTAACCAAGAAAGATCGTGAGCCTAACCGAGATTGGTTGGTGAACTCGCTGGGTTATATCAAGACGGCTCGTGCACGTGATAAGTTGCGTCATTGGTTCCGTCAGCAAGACCGTAGTAAAAATTTGGAAGTGGGACGTGAGATTCTGAATAAAGAATTGTCACGTTTGGCGATTCACCCGAAAAGTATCGATTTGAATGATTACTGCAATCATTTTAATGTGAAATTGGGTGAAGATATCTTGATTGGCTTGGTGAGTGGCGACATTAGCCTGCATGCCTTAATCAATCAGGTTAACCGTCATATGCACCTCGATCAGGATGAGCCTGAACTGGTGTTAAAACCGACCTTGAACCCTCGTGCAAGTCATACGCTTTCGGCGCATGGTATTTTGATTGATGGTCTGGACAATGTAGAACTACACATTGCTCAGTGTTGTCAGCCTGTGCATGGTGAATCGATTGCTGGTTATATCACCCTGAATCGTGGCGTGAGTATCCATAAGGTCGCATGTCCGGATTATATCCGTATGATTGGACAAGAGCCTGAACGTGCGGTTGAAGCGGATTGGGAAATGCAGCCAACCCGTGGTCAAAGTGTGCAAATCGTGGTGGAAGCTTATGACCGTCGTGGTTTGCTTAAAGATTTGACTCAAGTGATTTTCTCAGACCAAATCAATATTCGTCAGGTGAATACCATTTCCGAGAGTGATGGTATTGCCAATATGAAGCTGTTGATTGAAGTGAAAGGCTTGGCGCAGTTGTCGAAACTGTTGGCACGTCTAGAGCAACAACCAGGCATTATTAGCGCACGTCGATTGGTACAAGGTAGCTAAAAATAAAGCTGTATAAAAAAACCCGCTGCGTGCGGGTTTTTTTATTATATTGGGGGAGAGAAATTATAAAATTGAATGCTTATGCTGCCTTCAGAGCTTTTTGAAAAGCGTCGACAGAATTTAACACGAGCGATTGACCATTGGGTGGCAACAGGCCCTTTTAAAAATGGTAAAGCCGTGTGTGAACATTTTGGCTTATCAGTTCCTTTAATTTCCCAATTATTAAATAGTCATCGGCAGATTGGAGAGAAATTTGCACGTGAGTTAGAGACACAATTGGAACTCATAAAGGGAAGTTTGGATCATGAAGTTCAGTTTATAGAGCAAGACAAGCGCGCTAAGGAGCAAGTAAGTTTAGTCCTTTTTGAAATGCAGGTGGTTGAGACACAGGCATTTTCATTAAAACCGATTTCAAATAATGCATCTCAATATTCAGCATTATTTAAAAACACTCAAGGCTTATATTTTATTCGCATCACAGCGTCGTATTATGCCCCTGTATTACAAGAGGGTTGGCTTGTGGTCTGTGATGAAAGGCGAGGAGTGGAGAGATCGGATCTAGCCTGTGTATATTTGCGGAATGGCTTAAATCTTATTTTAAACGTGATACAGCAAACAGATGACACGTGGCAATTTGCAAGTCTAGACCAAAAACGACAGGTGGAATTCCTGCAATCCGATATTGAAAAATTACATCCTATTATTGCGATCTTACCTAGCTCATTTATTTAACGTAGTCGCATAAAAAAACCCATCCGAAGATTAATGCCAGTCAGTTAAGAGATTGACTGGCTTTTTCTTGGGTATTTTTGAGGTTTTCCTTTTACAACCCTTGGATAACTCCTCACTCTTCTCTCAGGTATAACATACCGATTAGATTTCTCCATTAA
>NZ_VOYA01000028.1:0-24866 GCF_013420465.1 Acinetobacter sp. YH01005
AAAATCATTTGAATGATTTCTTCTTGGTCTACGTGCCATAAAATACTCCATATATTGATGTTTATAACATCATTTGGGGAGCAAAATATCACTTATAAGTGTTGTTCAAATTTCCTGATCCACCTCTTTAAAACCTTAAGGGGCTTGGGTTATCGCATGAATCTTCCTCAACAAAGTTAAGTCTATGAGTGATAAAAAAAGCATTTCCTTGCAGTCGCAACTGATTAAAACTTCACTGCTCAGTGCAATTTGGGCGGGAGCAATCTCTCTGTGTCTGATGTTGGGATTTGGTCTGTATCACATCATGAGTGTACATGATGCCCTGATGGACGAAGTGGCTGACATGCTCACTGCTACTGATCTCACGCTGAAGCAAGACGAACAAATAGATGAGTTGAGTGAAGAGTTTGATATGCAATATCAACTCATACAAGGGTCGCAAGTCTTAACCACGTCGGAACAACATACAGCATTTGAACATCAGTCCAATATAAAACAAGGATTACATTATCAATGGAGAGACGGCGCGCTTTGGCGTAGCTATGCACTTCAGGAGGATGGATTAACCGTACAAATCGTTCAACCGATGAAAACACGGCTGAGAGAAACGCTGCAAAGCGTACTAGGCTATGCAGGGATTCTGTTGATTGTCTGGTTGATCCAATGGCTATTACTACATATTTTGATTAAACGTCAATTGAAAGTTTTACAGCTATTTTCAAAACAAATCGCTGAATAAAATGTAGATGACTTACAAGCCATCGTCTTAGCTGAACCTGTATTACAAGAACTAGAGCCGATCCAAACACAGCTGAATTTTTTATTAAGCCGATTAGATCAAGCCTTAGAGGCGGAACAGCGTTTTACCTCCGATGCCTCACATGAATTACGCTCACCGCTGTCTGCGATTCAAATGCGACTTCAGGTATTAAAACGAAAATATCCCGACATTCAGCAGGATTTATTGAGCATACAGCACGATGTTAATCGAGGAACACGGGTTTTAGAAAATCTACTGATTTTGGCGCGGCTCGACCCGACGCAATCGGAGCAATTAGATAAAAAACAGAACGACTTAGAACAGCTGAGTTTACAAGTCCTTGATGCTTTACAGCCTTTTATTGAAGAAAAGCAGATCGAATTGAAGCTACAGACCCAGTCTGTACAGTTTGCGATGAACGCAGAGTTAATGTTTAGCTGTCTGCGCAATTTAGTTGATAACGCTATTCGCTACAGTCCTGAGCAAGGACAGGTCAAGATTGATTTAACGGCTTCAGCGCAGCAAGCGACTTGGACGATCGAAAATCAAGGTGCAGGACTGACAGCCGCAGAATTGCAACGCATTGGCGAACGGTTTTACCGCGTATTAGGAACAAAGACACAAGGTTCAGGTTTAGGCATTTCAATTGCACAAAAAATTGTACAGTTACATCAAGGTCATTTAAGTGTGGATGCCTCTGAACTGGGCGGCTTAAAGGTACAACTCACTTTTCCAATCCGCTAAAAACACGATTTGCTCTATTGAATTTGAGCGAAAGAGTGTTGTGAGAGGAAGATGAGTGTTGCGATTTAAATTAAGTTTGAGTAGCTATAAAACTTAAAAAGCAGTAAGCGGATGGCTTACTGCTTGTGTCCACGATTATTTTTATTGCGCTGATAATTATTATTTTTATCAGAAATTATTTGGTCAAAATAAGGCGATTATTTCGTGTTAAACGTAGTCGATATTCTTCACCTGCATGCATAATTCGAATTTCACGTCCTAAGGCAAAAAGGTTGTTTGAATGTAGCATAGGCAGTGAGTGGTGTGCTTCATTGCTACGAGTAAAAAGGCTAAATGGTGCGTTCATTCCGTCGACTCCGTGGTGTATTTCCGAATGGTTTAAATGATAATCATTATCGAATAGGCCTGTCAACGGTAATTTTAGGATTTTATAAAAAAGATAAATTTGCTTACACTTGGATATCAATTGGAACAGAGTAGAGAGCAGGGAACTATGTCGAAACCGCAAATCGATGTCGCCATTGCGATTTTATTGTATCAAGACAAAGTACTGGTGGGTTGGCGTGAAGCAAAACAACATCAGGGCAATAAACATGAGTTTCCGGGTGGTAAAGTCGAGCAGGGTGAAAGTCCTGAACAAGCTTGTCGTCGTGAAATTTTTGAAGAAGTTGGCATTGGTTTACATGACTGGCATGCTTTTGATTTTATTCAGCATGAATATGATGATGTCATGGTGAAATTACATTTATTTCATGCTACCGTCCCGCATGCGTTGCTGAATGAAATCCAAAAGCCATGGGCCTGGTATTCACGTCAACAACTGATGAGCTTGAATTTTCCAAAGGCCAATCAAGCTATTTTGCAGCGTTTATATTGGCAGCAACAGATCAAAATCACTGCTGATCTACCAACATTTGAAACGCTTCAAGAGACGCTGTTGTATTATTGGCGAGTCGATGCCAGCGCAGAAAATGCAGAGGCATTAAATCAATTACCAACAGTGATTTTAAAACAACTGATGATTAATGAAGATCTATGGTCATTGCTCTCTACAGAGGTGCAAGCACATATTTCGGCTTTACATCTTAAGCAGTACCAATTGCTGAAAAAAAATAAAGGTGATTTAAAACGTGGGAAGCGCTATATCGCCGCTTGTCATGATCAAGTTTCTACGTTGCATGCGCAAAAAATTGGCTGTGATGCCATCTTTATTAGCCCAGTTCTGGCGACACAAAGTCATTCAGAGGCGCAAGGAATGGGATGGGCGCATTTTTCTGAGATTGCACGAAGCATAGAGATCCCTGTTTTTGCTTTAGGTGGAATGCGTCCTGAATTGCTAACTATTGCACAGCAACATCATGCTTATGGGGTGGCAGGTATTCGCAATTTTTAAATTAAAGTGTGTATTGAATTAAATTTGTATTTAAAGTCGATATTCAGATTTAAAATAACTTTTAGAAATAAACTTACTTTTAGTATGTAATGAATAAAAAAGCCTGATCTCAATTAAGATCAGGCTTTTTTATGGGGGTGCTTAAAGAGCTTTAATGGCTTGTTGTGCTTTTTGAATGGTGCTGCTTTTCTTTTGCATTTGACCAGCTTTTAAAACAACATTCCAAAGCTGTTGTTTCATCGGTTTGGTTTGAGCATAGCTTAATCCGCGCAGTGCCAACGATTCTGCATTCGCAGGTTGATTTTTTCGATTGGCGATCATTGCCAAATATAAAAAAGTTTCCGCAGATTGTGGTGCCAAACGCTGTGCTTGAGTTGCCGCACTTTCAGCTTCATTCCATTTTCCATTGGCATAAGCGGTTTGCGTAGTTTGCATCAATTTTTTGAATGCAGGTAAGTCGCGGCCATCATCAAAGTTTTGAATTTGGGTTTTCTGTTCAGGAATAACGATACGTTGACGTTTAATTTCTGGATGGTCATATGGTGTAATAATGACCCCAGAAGGGTCATGGATGTCTGCCTTTTTTTCAGGTGGAGCAGGCGGCTTTTGCTCAGGTTCGATCATGGTTTGGCAACCTGCCAAAATGATCGTCAAAACGCTCAGAATACTGAACGTTTTTAAAACTTTAATGTTTTGCAGTTTAATTTGAATACTCTCCACTTGAGATGATGCGAGGTTGATCAGATGAACCCTGATCATTATCGGCATCACTTTCACGAATGTAGTCACCTAAACTATCATTTTGTTCCTGTGTTGGCTGCGGCTCTTCAGTATCAACTGTGTAAGGTTCTACTTCATATTGTGTCGAACCACATGCTGTAGCCTGATTTGGAATAGAGTTACGCGACAGAGGAATATACATCGCACCTGTACAATGCTGTGCAGATAAATTACCTGAATAACGGTCTAACCAATGCCACTGTACGCTGTTTGGTTGACGTAAATTAACTGGTTTTTGACGTAACTGCTTCATCACATTGGTCCAAACAGGAAGTGCTCCTGACGAACCAGTTAAGCCTGTAACTTTGTTGTTGTCTAAACCTAACCAAACCACACTTAAATAATTACCTGAATAACCTGCAAACCATGAGTCACGCGTATCATTGGTTGTCCCTGATTTACCTGCAAGTTTGAGTGAAGCTGGTAATGATGCATAAGCAGAACGGCCTGTCCCTGAACTCATCACTTGTTGTAAACCGTAGTTCAAGATAAAGGCAGCATCAGGTGCAATAGTCGGTTGTACCGTTAAGCTATAACGATCTAATAAACGACCATTGGCATCGACCACTGAACGAATAGCTTTCACTGGATATTTAAAGCCACCGGTTGCAAAGTTGCCATACACACTCATGACTTCCATCGGTGACATATCGATAGCGCCGAGGTAAATCGAAGGGTAGTTTGGAATATTAGAAGTCACACCAAACTTTTTAAGGTGGTTAATAAACGTGGACATACCGAACTCTTGACCTAAGCGTACCGCAGAGAGGTTATACGAGTTTGATAGGGCATCGACCATTGGTACGACACCATGTGCGCCGCCACTATAGTTTTTCGGGGTCCAAGCTTTGCCATCACTTTGAATGCTGATAGGACTGTCTTCGATTTGACTCGCCCAGTTATAACGGTTTGATTCTATCGCACTGAGGTAAATCACAGGTTTTAGCAATGAACCGACTTGACGTTTAGCATCCATTGTACGGTTAAAGCCGGTAAAGTCCTGCGTTGAACCCACTGCTGAAACCAATTCACCATTTTCAGGATGAGACACCAGTACCGCGCCTTGTAATTCTTTTAAGCGTGCTGGATTAGCATTGCTTAAACGTGCCACAGATTCTTTAAATGCAGTTTGTACACGGGTTTGTGCAATCGGGTCCATCGCGGTGAAAATACGAAGACCTTGATTGGTCAAATCGCTTTCTTGGTATTCGGTACGCAGTTGACGACGTACGATATCCATGTAGTCAGGGAAGCGAGAAGGGCCCAATGTTGGTTTTGTAATGACATTCAATGGGCGCGCTGACTCAGTTTCATATTGTTCCTGAGTTAAATAGCCCATCACCACCATATTGTTTAACACAATATTACGGCGTTTAATCGCACCTTCAGGATTTTTCCACGGATTAAATAGAGTTGGACCTTGAACCAAACCGACTAAATACGCCTGCTGAGCAATATTTAGTTCACGCAGCGGTAAACCAAAATAGAATTGTGAGGCTAAACCATAACCATTGATGGAATAGTTACCGTTTTGCCCTAAGTTCACTTCATTTAAATAAGCTTCAAGAATTTCATCTTTGTCATAGTGAAGTTCAATCAGCATCGCCATTAAGGCTTCATTGGCCTTACGCTTAATGGTTCTCTCAGGCGATAAATAAAAATTTTTCACCAATTGCTGAGTGAGGGTCGAACCACCTTGACGTTTACCACCGGTGACATTACTTACGATGGCACGTGCTGTACCACGAATGGAAATACCATGATGCTGATAGAAATTACGGTCTTCGGTAGCAATTAAAGCTTGGATTAAAGGCTTAGGTACTTTATCAAGTTTAATCAGCACACGGTCTTCATTGTGCTGAGGATAAATACCACCAATTAACATCGGCTCTAAGCGGGCAATACCACTGCTTGAAGGCTTGGTCGCACTTACTTCAGTGATTTGATCTTCACCAAAAGTCACTTTAAGGACTTGTTCAGGGTCGACACTATCACCAAAGTCAAAACCACGCGTATGGATATAGGTCACATTGCCAGAAGTAACGTAACTCCCCGTTTTCGCATAGCTGTCTTGAGCGTTATAGCCCAAAAGTTTCAGTTCTTGGTTGAGGTCTGCTTGGCTTACAGGCGCATTGGTGTAAATTTCTAAAGGACGAGCAAATACCTTGGCTGGAATATCCCAACGTTGACCTTCGAATTTATCCCGTACAATATTATCTAGACGAATAAGATAAATGCTGAACACGAGAAATCCGCCGATAATCAACAGCGAAAAAATCAGTGCAATTATGCCTATGCCACGTTCAGACTTCATAAATAGTGATAAAACCCTGAGAAATTTTGCTAATCATGCGAAGCTTTTCAGTATTTTGCAATATTTAAACTGTTATATGTATGCAAAATATTGGAAGCTACTTCACTAAAGTCGAAACTTTAAAGTTTTTTTAAATCATTTCTGTTAGTGATATGATACCAATGAGGCGAAGCGGAGCAAAAGCGCAGGTGCAAATTTCACATAAATCATTTCGAAACATTGGGTTGATTGGTCGTCCAGACAAATCATCAGTGATCGAAACCCTATGTTTGATCCACGATCATATTTTGAGTTTGGGATTACATCCTGTATTTGATACGCAAACAGCGCAGCTGGTTCCCTACAATAATACTCAGACGGTCAGCCGTAATTTATTGGGTGAAGTTGTCGATTTGGTGATCGTTGTCGGAGGTGATGGTTCATTGCTTCATGCCGCACGTGCCTTGGTGAAATATAATACCCCTGTGATTGGGGTGAACCGTGGTCGTTTGGGCTTCCTGACCGATATCAAACCGACAGAAGTGATTTTCAAGTTAGATCAAGTGCTCAAAGGTGAGTTTCAGCTAGACCGACGCTTCTTGTTGGAAATGGAAATTCGCTCGAAAGGCGAGTCGATTTATGATGCTGTAGCTTTAAATGATATTGTGCTGCACTCGGGTAAATCGGTACACATGATCGACTTTGAACTGAATATTGATGGGCAATATGTATACCGCCAACACAGTGACGGTTTAATTGTTTCGACACCAACCGGCTCTACAGCTTATGCATTATCTGGTGGTGGTCCGATTGTCCACCCAAGTATGGATGCGATTGCCTTAGTGCCAATGCATCCACATACTTTGTCGTCACGGCCGATTGTCGTCGGAGGACAAAGCGAAATTAAAATTTTGATTCGTGAAAATCGTGTTCTACCAATGGTCAGTGCCGATGGTCAACACAGTGTATCATTGGGTGTAGGCGATAGTTTACATATCCGCAAACATCCATTTAAGCTCAACTTATTACATCCACCTGGTTATGACTTCTATATGGCATGTCGTACCAAGCTAGGCTGGAACCAAGATTTTGACTCATTAAAGCAGGATTAATTATGAATATTGAACAGATGCTTGCCGTACTCGATCCTGAAATTGTTGGTCGATTAAAAACGGCAATTGAAATTGGTAAATGGCCAAATGGCGTAGCGCTGACTCAAGAACAACGTCAAATTTGTATGCAAGCGGTGTATGCATGGGAAATTAAACATTTGCCAGAAGATGAGCGTAGTGGTTATATCGACCGCGGG
This sequence comes from Acinetobacter sp. YH01005, assembly GCF_013420465.1. Classification (NCBI taxonomy): domain Bacteria; kingdom Pseudomonadati; phylum Pseudomonadota; class Gammaproteobacteria; order Moraxellales; family Moraxellaceae; genus Acinetobacter; species Acinetobacter sp. YH01005. The sequence goes on from NZ_VOYA01000028.1 coordinate 7,280, forward strand.
ACCAAAGAAGAAGATGAGCATTGCGACTCGCATGTGGAAGAACCTGAGTTCAAGCCGATTCGTTTCGTTTAATCCGTTTTCTGTCTGATTGAAAAAGCCAGCTTAATGCTGGCTTTTTATTGGCTTGATGCATGCCTAAATTTTTTGCTTCATACTGCTTATTTAAGCGTGACGATTTGCCCACATGGTTTTGGCAGTTTGCATTGCATCATCAAAACTTGCGACGGCGCCCATGGTATACAGTGCGATTCCCATGGTTTCGGTGACCGCGATTTCACCATATTCATGTGTCTGCTGACCGTCCCAAAAGGCTTTAAAAACGGCCAAATCAAGTTCTTCTTCGACTGGACTACGGTTGTCCGTCAGTTTAGGCAACTCATGTTCATACATTTCACCATCCTTGATGCCACAAATTAAGGTTTTTGCATCGGGGTTACGTTCGAATTCACCACCTTCACCCTTAATGACAGCACTATTTTGATAACCCAATTGGAATGCCGCACGTTGGTGTGATCCACGATAGGCTGGATGGAAAATCGCTTGCATGGTGGCTTTGGCATTAAATGGATTTATCAGACGCGCAAGGGTGTGAATTGGGGAACGTAAGCCCATGACATTGCGTAGTGAAATTAAATCACTGAGTATTGGTGAAATGACGTCGAGCGGAATATAAGCAAAATGACGTTGTATAAGCTGCTGTTCCACATCTGTATCATTTTGGCAAATAGGAAAACCCAAATACTCTAATACTTGTTCTGTATAAAGGCGGTTAATGGTATGACCTGAAGCGCCATGCATTACGACATTGTAGCCGTGTTTTGCCAGCGTTAATGCGGCCAATAAAAACCAAGGATAATGTTTGCGTTTACCTGCATAAGATGACCAATCTAAATCGACATCAAGCTTTTTAAACTTGAGCTGATCACGTGTGGCTTGGACAAAGCCTGTCAGTTCATCGACAGATTCTTCTTTTACACGCAATAACATCAAGAAAGCGCCCAATTGAACGTCTAAAACCTCATCTTTTAAGATCATGCTGAACGCTTGGTAGGCTTCATCATAAGTGAGAGAACGTGCGCCATTTTTACCTTTACCCACGATACGGACAAATTGCGCAAAAGGATGTTCAAAATCTTTGTAAATATTTCGTTTATTGTTCATGCAAATACTGGGCTTAAAATTAGGACTTAAGGATAGTTTACTTCTATAGTTGGTATTTTTCAGCCTGATAACAGGTTTAAAAAAGGATGTCTTTAGACTATCGTCTAATGAACTCGGTCTATTATTTAACCGAAATTAACATTTGTGGCAGAACAAGCCATTAAAAAACAGGTAAAATTTAACCTACTTTAGTATGTGTTTCATCTCCTGATCAATGCGCTGATTTTATATCAGGTCCTGATGTGATTATTTAATCACCATACATATTTCGTTTTTCTGTATTTGGCTAAGTCAAATACCTTTGGTGCTCTTTTGTCGAAGACAAAGGGGTTTTGGGCTGTTTATTTTTTGAAAATAGACAAAAACTGAATATTTCTTTGAAGCAGAAATATATCGTGAAGTAATGTCATGGCTAAAAAACCAATTTATAAGTCACTATATTTTCAAGTGATCGTTGCCATTATTGCGGGTGTATTGGTGGGGCATTTCTCACCAAGTGGCACACAAATTATCAATGGTACCGAGCAATACGTAAAAGGCTGGGGTGAATTGTTCTATCCACTAGGACAAGGTTTCATCAAGCTGATTAAAATGATTATTGCACCTGTGATCTTCTGTACCGTGGTGAGTGGTATTGCAGGTATGGAAAGCATGAAATCTGTGGGTAAAACAGGTGGTGTCGCTTTACTATACTTCGAAATTGTTTCGACCATCGCACTCATCATTGGTCTTGCAGTGATTAATATTGCAAAACCAGGTGTAGGCATGAACGTAGATCCAGCATCTTTAGATACTTCAGGTATTTCTAAATATGTTGAATCTGGTGCAGCACAATCTACCCAAGATTTCTTTATGAATATCATCCCAAACACCGTTGTTGGTGCGTTTGCTGAGGGTGAGATTCTTCAAGTTCTATTATTTGCCTTATTATTTGGTTTTGCATTGCATAAACTTGGTGATGCAGGTAAGCCTGTATTGAAGTTTATTGATCAAATTGCACATGTATTCTTTAACATTGTAAACATGATCATGAAGCTTGCGCCAATTGGTGCCTTCGGTGCGATGGCTTATACCATTGGTAAATATGGTATCGGTAGTTTGGCGCAATTGGGTCAGTTGATCATCTGCTTCTATATTACCTGTTTACTGTTTATTTTCCTTGTACTTGGCTCAATTGCACGTATTTGCGGTTTCAGTATCCTCAAAATGATTCGTATGATTCGCGAAGAACTCTTGATCGTACTAGGTACGTCATCTTCAGAATCTGTACTGCCACGTATGTTGAAAAAACTCGAACTTGCAGGTGCAGAAAAATCTGTAGTGGGTCTGGTTATTCCAACAGGCTATTCATTTAACCTAGATGGTACGTCTATTTACCTGACTATGGCGGCGATCTTTATTGCACAAGCGACCAATACGCCGCTTGATATTTCGCATCAGATCACTTTGTTATTGGTTCTACTGATTTCATCTAAGGGTGCTGCGGGTGTGACGGGTTCAGGCTTTATTGTGATGGCTGCAACATTGTCTGCTGTGGGTCATATTCCTGTTGCAGGTTTGGCATTAATTCTTGGTATTGACCGTTTCATGTCAGAAGCACGTGCATTAACCAACCTTGTAGGTAACTCTTTGGCAACGATTGTGGTTGCGAAATGGGTGGGTCAATTAGACAAAGAAAAACTGGATTTTGCTTTGGCAAACCCTGAAGAAATTGACCGTCAGATGCAAGAAGAAGGCAATGCACATCATGCCTAAGGCAGATGCTGTGATGTAAAAGATGTCATTTAAAAAGGAAGCTTCGGCTTCCTTTTTTAATGCAGGACTAAAGCCAAATTTGAACGCTTTAGTTTTTGGGCATGACGGCCGTTCTAAACTGCAATAGGATGGAGTTCAACAAAACAACAAACTTAACCAAGGAAGAAACACATGCTGGCTTATGATGCAGACTTAGAATTATTTCGAGATAACTTTCGCCGTTTTATGGCAGAGCATGTCGCACCACATTATGAGCAATGGGAACGTGAAGGCATTATGCCGCGATCAGTATGGAATGCCTTGGGTGAAAATGGCTTTTTATGTGTCGATGTGCCTGAAGAATATGGCGGCTATGGCGTCCCAACGCATTATTCACTGATGTTAGTTGAAGAATCTGCTCGCGCAGGTTTTAGTGCATTATCGACAGGTATTTCATGCCATTCTGAAATTGCAGCGCCTTATATTTTGCACATTGGTTCAGAAGAACAAAAACAATATTGGTTACCGAAAATGGTCACAGGTGAGGTGGTCGGTGCTATTGGTATGACAGAGCCGGGAGCAGGTTCGGACTTGCAGTCTATGCGCAGTAGTGCAATTTTGCAGGGTGATCATTATCTGCTCAATGGTTCGAAAACTTTTATCTCAAATGGTCAACATGCAGACCTTGTGGTATTGGCCGCGAAAACTGATCCACAAGCACGTGCCAAAGGCGTGTCATTACTTTTAGTCGATACACATTTGGATGGATTTAAGAAAGGTACCAACCTCGACAAAATTGGTCTGCATGCGCAAGACACTTCAGAGTTGTTTTATGACAACGTCAAAGTGCCAAAAGAGCAACTTTTGGGTCAAGCTGGACAAGGCTTTGCTTACTTGATGCAAGAGTTACCGCGTGAACGTACTGCGATTGCTTCGACTGCAATTGGTGCGATTCGTGGTTCCATTGATGTGGCAACGCAGTATGTCAAAGAGCGTCAAGCGTTCGGACAGGCGATTGGACAGTTTCAAAATACTCGTTTTGTATTGGCGCAGGCTAAGATTGACGAATTGGCTACAGCGGCGTTTTATAATCAAAATGTTGAGCTTTATATGCAAGGCAAGCTTGATGTTGAAACTGCAGCAGCACTCAAGAGCTTTTCTACCGATATGCAAATGAAAGTGGCTCATAATCTACTTCAATTATTTGGTGGCTATGGTTATATGACCGAATATCCAATTTCACGTTTCTTTGTCGATGCACGTATTCAGCAAATCTACGGTGGCACCAATGAAATTATGAAAGAAATCGTGGCACGAAGTATTTTAGGTCGATAAACAAATTATCAGGCTGAAATTAAAATAGCGAAGTGAAGACTTCGCTATTTTTTTTAGGATGTATTTCTATAGAGACGATGTATTTCTATAGATTTGCTTATGTGAATTAGATTATGCGGTTGAGTTTGAGTGAATATATTGAGACCTATGACAATGAAGATTGCCCCAAAACTTGCAGACAGACTTCAATAAATTCAGGCGTATCTAAAGTACTGCGAGACGATATATACAGGTTATTATCATTCACGACCGATTGATCCGACACCACCACACCTGCGTTTAATAAAGCGGATTTCAGCGTTTCAGATTGGGCGAAATGGCGACCTTGTATGACACCAGCTTCTAATAACAACTGTGGACCATGGCAACTGCTCAAGATCGGCTTTTGGTTATCTGCAAAATTACGTACAAAATAGATAAAGCGGTCATCTAAAGCGAGTTTCTCGGGTGAATAACCGCCGGGGATAAACAAGGCATCAAAATCATGCACAGAGGCATCGTCGATACTTTGGTCAATGGTGATCTGGGAACGGCGTTTAATGCCGTAAACGATTTTTCCAACCTGATCTTCGATATTGATAATGCTGTGCCGAGCGGCTCGAAAGGCCTCCACAGGCTCAAGATACTCAATATCTTCAAAATCGTAGGTCACTAACACTGCAATTTTCTTGTGCATACTTGTACCTATGGGTCTGTTATTTTTTTTCTGATATTTAGACTACAAAGCAATGATAAAAATTACCTGTGTCTTTTGTAATAAATGCGTCAATGACTGTAAACACTAGATGAAAGTGCCTATTAAGTCACTGAAAAAACGATCAATGACCAAGTATTTATATAGATCATCTTTAAGTTTCAAATTATTTCTATGCCATGAAAACCAAGTTTAGAATTTTTTAATTTGCTACAGGTATTGAAAGCAAAATTTAAAACTGAAATGACCAATGAAACAAATTGATTGATGGGCTTATACAAGGGGATGGATCTGATGCAAATTTGGAGGAAAAGAGAAGGTCTATTTATTGTGCTGCTCAAGATGAATGATCAATAAAGCCGTCAAAAGGTAAGATTTGCCTTAATTATGGCTTGACCTATCAGTTTGGCTGTTTTGGCTCTTAAGTTAAGCTGATGAAGCTTTAATCAACTGTATGTTTTTAAGGCTGAAACCATCAAAGTCGTATTGCGCAACATTTGAAAGCTAACTATTGTTATACTGTTTGCAAAATTTTTTTGAAGGGCGACATAACAATGATCAACGATGATCAAAACACTCCGACTTCTCTGGACTTAGCTCAAATTCGTGAAGATATTGACTCTGTTGATATGCAGATTCAACAACTTATCAACCGTCGTGCGAAACTAGCTGAAGCTGTGGCAAAAGCAAAATTTGCTGCAGAAGAGAATCCATTGTTTTATCGTCCTGAACGTGAGGCGCAAGTTTTACGTAAAGTTATGGATCGTAACGAAGGCCCATTGTCTGATGTGACAATGGCACGTTTATTCCGTGAGATCATGTCGGCTTGTTTAGCCCTGGAAGCGCCGCAAAGTATTGCGTTTTTAGGTCCAGTCGGAACTTATACGCATTCGGCTGTTTTAAAACATTTCGGTCAAGACGCTGTTGTTCGCCCTCTTCCAACGATTGATGAAGTATTCCGCGAAGTAGAAGCAGGCAGTGCGCACTATGGTTTAGTGCCTGTTGAAAACTCATCTGAAGGGGTAGTGAACCATACTTTAGATTGCTTTAAATCTTCACATCTCAATGTTATTGGTGAAGTGGAACTGCGTATTCATCACCAATTCCTTGTGTCTGAAAATACACGAAAAGACAGCATTAAACAGATTTATGCACATCAACAAACTTTGGCGCAATGCCGTGGTTGGTTAGATGCACATTATCCGGGTGTAGAACGTGTTGCACTCAGTTCAAATGCAGAAGCTGCACGCCGTATTCGTAATGAATGGCACTCTGCGGCAATTGCCTCTGAAGTTGCTGCGAACATTTACAACCTTGAAATTTTGCATAGCAATATTGAAGACAATCCTGAAAATACTACTCGTTTCTTGGTGATTGGTCGTGAGAAAGTACCGCAATCGGGCAATGATAAAACTTCATTGTTGATTTCTGCGCATGACCGTGCAGGGGCGTTGCTTGAAATTCTTGCACCATTTGCAAAACACAATATCAGTTTGACCAGTATTGAAACACGTCCTGCCTTGCCTGAAAAATGGGCCTATGTTTTCTTTGTTGACCTTGAAGGCCATGTAGAACAAGACAATGTCAAAGCAGCGATTGAAGAAATTCGTCCATTGGTTAAAGAAATTCGTGTATTGGGTTCATATCCGATTGCTGTTCTTTAAGATCACAACTGTGATCAATTCCATCACGAGTTGATCACCTTCATCATTTGAAAAAACTGGAAGTGTAAAATGACGTTTGTCCCAGCCAATGAAGGCATTGCAAAGCTAAAGCCTTACCAACCAGGTAAACCAATTAGTGAACTTGAGCGTGAGTTGGGTATTACAGATATCGTAAAACTCGCATCAAATGAAAACCCATTGGGTTGTTCTGACAAAGTGAAAGAAGCGGTTGCTGCTGAACTTGCAGAAATTGGTCGATATCCGGATGGTGGCGGTTTTATTTTGAAAGACCAAGTTGAAAAACAATTTGGTATTGCACATGACCGCATTACGTTGGGTAATGGTTCAAACGATCTTCTAGAAATTTTCGCTCGTGCTTTTGTTTCAGAGCAAGACTCTGTGGTGTATAGCCAACACGCATTTGCTGTGTATGGTCTGGTGACTCAAGCGATTAATGCTGAAGCGATTGAAGTGCCTGCAAAAGGTTTTTCACATGACCTAGATGCAATGGCTGCGGCAATTAAAGACAATACTAAATTGATTTTTATTGCGAACCCAAATAATCCAACAGGTACATGGTTTGAAGAAGCTGAATTTGAAGCGTTCATGCAAAAAGTACCTGCAAATGTGATCGTGGTTTTAGATGAAGCTTATGTGGAATATTTCCCAGAAAACTTCAACAGCTTAAAATTCTTAGATCAATACGCAAACTTAATCGTTAGCCGTACCATGTCAAAATGCTATGGCTTGGCTGCACTACGTGTAGGTTTTGCTTTGGCTTCAGTTGAAGTGACGGATTTCCTCAATCGTATTCGTCAACCATTCAACGTCAACCATTTAGCAATGGTTGCTGCAGTTGCTGCACTTAAAGATGAAGCGTTTATTGAAAAATCACGCGTAGTGAACAAAGCGGGTATGGCTCAACTTGAGTCAGGCTTTGATGCTCTAGGTTTAGCGTATGTGCCTTCACGTGCCAACTTCATTTTAGTAAATGTAAAAGCAGATCCTGCACAGACTTTCAATGCTTTATTAAAAGAAGGTGTGATTGTTCGTCCAGTTGGTATCCCCGAGCATTTACGTGTATCAATTGGGACTGAAGCTGAAAATGCTAAATTCTTAGCTGCATTGGCTAAAGTTTTGGGCTTAGAGGCTAAAGCTTAAGTCATGTCTGTGCCACTATTTGAAAAAGTTGCTTTTATTGGGCTTGGGCTGATTGGCTCAAGCCTAGCTCGTGTCATGATTGCTGAAGATTTGGCTAAAGAAATTGTGGCGTCTACGCGTTCACAAAAAACTTTAGAAGATGCAAAAGCTTTAGGACTTATTCAGCAGGGTTATAGCGATCCTGCTGAAGCGGTCAAAGGTGCAGATCTCGTTGTCTTGGCTTTACCTGTACGTGCGACACAAAAAGTCCTTGAGGTGATCAAACCTTATCTATCCGAACAGACGATTATTACCGATGTTGGGAGTACCAAAGGCAATGTCGTTGATGCAGCGAAAGCAGTCTATGGTGAGCAATTACCTGCTGGTTTTGTACCGGGGCATCCGATTGCTGGGGCTGAACTAACAGGTGTGCATGCAGGTAAGGTAGATTTATTTGCTAATCACAAAGTGATTTTGACACCTTTACCAAGCAGTGCAGATTGGGCTGTAGAGAAACTGATTCAATTGTGGCAAGCTGCCAAAGCGGAAGTAATTTGCATGGATGTGGAAAAACACGATGAAGTGTTGGCCCATACCAGTCATCTTCCGCATTTGATGGCATTTAACTTGGTTGAGCAACTTGCGAACCGAGAAGACAATTTAGATATTTTCCGTTATGCCGCTGGCGGTTTTCGTGATTTCTCACGCATTGCTGCAAGCGACCCACATATGTGGCATGACATCTTTTTTGCCAATAAAAAGGCAATTTTAAATGCGGTAGATGGCTTTGAAAAACAATTGGCTATTCTTCGCAAACTGATTGAAGATGAAAATTCACAAGCGTTGATGGGACTGTTGGGGCATGCACAAGCGGCACGTCAACATTTCAATCACATGCTCGCAAAGAAACCACTGATGGAGAAAAATAAAGTGACGACACAGCAATTCAAAATTTTACCGGGTCCAAAGCAATTCCAAGGTAAATTTACTGTGCCAGGTGATAAATCTGTGTCACATCGCTCTATCATGTTTGGTGCTATTGCAGAAGGCACAACGCATGTCACTGGTTTCCTTGAAGGTGAAGATGCCTTGGCAACCCTTCAAGCATTCCGTGATATGGGTGTAAGTATTGAAGGCCCTAAAAACGGCGAAGTCACTATTCATGGTGTAGGTATGCATGGTTTAAAAGCACCTGCAGGCGCTTTGTATATGGGCAATTCAGGTACTTCAATGCGTTTGCTTTCAGGCATGTTGTCGGCACAAAAGTTTGATTCGGTGATGACGGGTGATGCGTCATTATCAAAACGTCCAATGGAACGTATTGCAAAACCATTACGTGAAATGGGTGCGCAAATTCAAACCACAGGTGAGCGTGGTACGCCGCCCGTGTCTATTTCCGGAAGTCAAAACCTGAAAGGTATTCACTACGACTTACCCATGGCATCTGCACAAGTAAAATCTGGTATTTTGTTGGCAGGTCTTTGGGCGGAAGGTGAAACTGTTGTCACTGAGCCAGAACCGACACGTGACCATTCTGAACGTATGCTTCGTGCATTTGGTTATGACGTGAAAACAGAAGGCAACCGCATTTCACTTCTAGGTGGTGGCAAGTTAGTCGGTACGGATATCCAAGTACCCTCTGACATTTCATCTGCAGCATTTTTTATGGTGGGTGCAGCGATTACTGAAGGTTCAGATGTCACACTTGAAGCGGTCGGCATTAATCCAACACGTACAGGTGTGATCGAAATTTTAAAACAGATGGGTGCTGACCTGACTGTTGAAAATGAACGTATCGCTGGCGGTGAGCCGATTGCAGATATTCGTATTCGTGGTTCACGTACACTCAAAGGCATTCATATGCCAGAAGATCAAGTGCCATTGGCGATTGATGAATTCCCAGCGTTATTTATTGCTGCTGCATGTGCAGAGGGTCAAACCATTTTGACTGGTGCAGCTGAACTTCGAGTGAAAGAGTCGGATCGTATTCAAGTGATGGCAGATGGCCTAAAAATTATGGGTATCGATTGTACGCCAACCGAGGACGGCATTATCATTGAAGGTCAAGGCAAAGCGGGTGAGTGGGGTGCAATCTTCACAGGTGGTGAAATCGAATCACATCATGACCACCGTATTGCAATGAGCTTCTCAATGGCAGGTTTACGTACTTCGGGTGAAATTAATATCGTGGGTACAGAAACTGTTGCAACAAGTTTCCCAACATTTACAGAGCTAGCGACTCAAGCCGGTTTAACGATTGCGGTAAGTGAATAAATAATTCACTAAATTTGTATATTTATTCAACAACAGCCAAGCAAATGCTTGGCTGTTTGGTTTTAATTGCTTATGCTAAAACTATACAACAAGAATGTCTTTGGATAGATACATGAGAAAACTACAATTCACCGCCCATAGCGATTCAAATCGAGTTGAAAGCAGTACTGATACTCAAACTCAAGTGGCTGAGTTTTTAGCAAGTAAGCTTGAGAAATATGGCTTTCAAACATTATCGCAAAGTGGTGATCAGATTGCAGTCAGTGTCGATCAGCATGAATTGCCACTTTCAGTGACATGTCAGGGGCAGGATGAATCCGGTCGTCTAGTCTGTGAAATTACCTCTTATCCAGATGAAGACCAAGATTGGTTAGATCGTATTACCGAGCAAAGTCTATTGAACCAATTGGCTCAAGCGGTTGAAAACAGTTTAAAAGAAGAAGAGTCATATAGTGAGTTTCAATGGAAACAAATGACAAAGTAATCTGAAAAATTGAATTAAAAATCATCCATAAAAAAGCAGCATAGCGCTGCTTTTTTGTTTTTTAACGGAATGTATTGAACAAGGTTATAGACATTCAATATTGATTGGATTAATGGTTCGATTGCTCTTTTTCACATAGTCACACATTTTTTCTGACTCTTGTTCATTGAGTCCCCAAAACACAATCACACCACGTTGATCAGTCAATTTGCTATCGCTAAGATAAATATAATGGGTGTCATGATAGTTTTTATCGAGCATATCTTTATATTTTTGATCGGTAAAAGATGAACAAGACGAAATTTCAGCTTCTTTACACACCGAGTCACTCGAACAGCGTTGCTTAAAGGTTGAAATCATATTCATGGTGTCAGTGCTGTTGAGTTGGGCTTCACACACTTGGCTGTTGGGAAAGTCATAGACCATCTTTAAGCTAAAATCACGACCATCGACATTCATCTTGTATGACGCAGTCAAATAGGCTTTGGGACCATCGTTCGCAGCAACCGTAGATGCTGGCAAATTTGTCGTTGTGGATGGGGTTGAATTAAAATAATAGACCAAAGCTGCAATGCCTAGACTTAAAATCACAGCAACAATAAATTTCATTTTTCTCTCTAAATTTTATCTTAATTTTTCTGGGTATTATTTCTGTAGTTGATTATTTAAACAAGTAAATTATTGGTTTTTAGATAAAAAATTGAGGCGTAATCAAAATTAAACGAGCATCGGCTTAAGTCATTACATGTTGAACGAATTATGATCGCTAATGCAAAAAAAATGGATAAATCGAAAAGCGAGTAGTTCAGTTTATCTGAAATATTGGGGGAATAGAGCGTTCGCTAGGCAAAAAAAATGAGCCAGATAAGCTGACTCATTTTTTGTTTTCTAGACTAAAAAGCGTGAAATCGCGATACGAAGCTGTTTTAGATAACCCGTAAAAAAGTGGTTTGCACCGGGTAAAACCGTGATTAAATGGCGCTGCGGTTTGGCCCATTGAATTAGGTCAGATAATAGTGTGACATTATCTTCTTCACCGTGAATAAATAAAATATCACCCTTAATATGCGGCGTCACATAGTGACGTACACCTGCAACTGTTGTAGTTGGTAGTCCGCATAAAATAGTCTGTACAGGCTGTAATTCTACAGGCAATAGGGCATAGCATTTAGTCATGACATTTGCACCAAAACTAAAACCGCCTGCATAAAATGGCAGGTTCGGATGTTGGTTACGAGCAAATTCAATGACTTGCATAGTGTCTTTAGTTTCACCATTGCCTTCGTCATGTATTCCTGCACTTTGGCCAGAACCACGGAAACTTGGGCGATAAACAACATAGCCACGTTCTAAGAACATTTGCGCTAAAAGCACAGGGACTTTGTGCTGTGGTGTACCACCTTGCAATGGGTGAGGGTGTGTAACTACCGCGAATCCTTTCACTTCACCCTGTGGATAATCAACAAAAATTTCAAGTTGACCCATCGGCCCTTGAATGAACAGTTGTTCTGACATAATGACTAAAATGTGAAAGCGGGAGAGTCTATAGTTTACAGATTAATATTATCTAAAACACAGATTGGATTTGAAAATACTCTACTGTTATAGTTTGTTTAATTAAAAATTAATCAGGATGTTTATGCTCGCTTTAATTTCTCCAGCAAAAACTTTAGATTACGAAACCGCTTTACCGACTGAAAAATTCACTCAACCACGGCTATTAGATCATTCTGAAGAATTGATCTCAGTCGCACGTAAATTGTCGGCAAGTGAAATTTCAAGCTTGATGAGTGTCAGTGAGAAAATTGCGACTTTAAATGTTGAGCGCTTCCGAGATTGGCAGCCTGATTTTGATTTTGCCAATGCACGTCAAGCAATCTTTGCCTTTAAAGGTGATGTGTATACGGGTTTAGATGCTTATCAACTTGCAAACACAGACCTTCAATACGCACAAACCCATTTGCGTATGCTCTCGGGTCTCTACGGTTTATTGCGTCCACTGGATTTAATGATGCCATATCGTTTAGAGATGGGGATCAAGTTGCAAAACCCACGTGGACATAACTTGTACGAGTTTTGGGATAATACAATCACCAATCTCATCAATGACGATTTGGAAAAAGCCGGCTCTGAACTTTTGGTCAACATCGCTTCAGATGAATACTATAAGTCGGTCAAAGAATCAAAAATTAAAGCCGAAATCATCAAACCTGTTTTTCTGGATCAAAAGAACGGCAAATATAAAGTCATCAGCTTCTATGCCAAAAAAGCACGTGGCCTAATGGCGCGTTATTTGTTGGAAAATAAAATTGAACGTATTGAAGATATCAAGTCGTTCAATACCGATGGTTATTATTTCGATGCAGAGAGTAGCTTAAAGGGCGAATTGGTCTTTAAGCGAGACGAACAACAAGCCGCTTAATTTCGAAATTGAAAAACTTAGACCGAAAAGAATATGAATAGCCGCTGCTTAGAACTCAGCGGCTTTTTTTATCTTCTTCATTCGAGATGTAATGGTGGGTCTGTGAAATTGATCGTGCTTTAAATTTCGCAGGTGAAATGATCTATGATTTGAGGCTTTTTGCGGAAAAGGCTTCGAAAAAACATTCAGTTATTATCTTGTCTATCAGTCTAAAATATATTACAAAGTTAACATTGATCGAACAAATAGCTTATTAAATGACTTAATAAGATATAAAATTGTGAAACACGTCACTTTTTTGTTTAAGTTTTTTGTTATTATAGCCAAATATTTAAACATGAATAAAATTTTGTTATGAAAAAAATACTGATACCAATTTTTATACTCAGCATTGTGTTCTTAGGGTTTAGTGTTTATAAAAATGCAGAGTTAAAGCGACAGCAAGAAATTAATCAGGTGTTCAATGATGATTTGAACGCATCACCTTATATGCGCTAAAAAAAGTCAATCTTGCAGCTTCTGCATTGAGCTCAAGCATGGTCTTGAAGTCTTCGTCTAAATCTTGATATTTTATTTTTATATATAATAATTTGAAACTTTATAAAGAAAACAATGTCTTAAATTTACTAAATTGAAAAGCGATGAAAATTTGGAAACATTAAAAAATCAATGTGTTATAATTTGCCGAAATTAATTTGATCAGTATTTATTGATATTAAATACGAATTAAATGACATAAATAGAGGAGCTGCATAGGTTTATGCAGCTTTTTTGTTTGCAAATTTCAACATTTGTACTGTGTTGTATGCTGTTGAAAATAGGATTTTTTAAAGCCTACAATCTGCCGAATTGGCATATTCGTTGCTTAGGCATACACAAAATTAATGATGAATACATGACATGATTAATTTTGTGGAATGCTTATATGCATAAAGTTTACTTCATAGGGGCTAGGTCATGACGACTCCTAATCCATCTTCCGAGAACATGCTTGAACGTCTGTTTAAACTGAGCGAAAACAAAACCAGTTTCAAAACAGAAGTCATTGCAGGTGTAACTACTTTCTTGACAATGTGTTACATCATTATTGTCAATCCAATGATTTTGTCCGAAACGGGTATGGATCATGGCGCTGTTTTTGTCGCAACCTGTCTAGCAGCAGCCATTGGCTGTTTGGTGATGGGGCTTGTTGCTAACTATCCAATTGCCTTAGCACCCGGTATGGGCTTAAACGCTTACTTTACCTATTCTGTATGTTTGGGTATGGGCGTGGAATGGCAAACTGCTTTAGCAGCTGTTTTTGTCTCTGGCCTTGTTTTTATCGCTATCAGCATGTTCAAAATCCGTGAAGCGATTGTCAATGCGATTCCAATGTCGCTTAAACTGGCGATCGGCGGCGGTATTGGTTTATTCCTTGCACTGGTTTCTTTGAAAAATGCCGGCATTATTGTTGATAACCCTGCAACATTGGTTAGTCTGGGTGATTTAAAACAGCCGTCTGTCTTGTTGGCTTTACTTGGCTTCTTGATGGTTGTGGTTATGCATCACTTCAAAGTACGTGGTGCAATCATCATCAGTATTTTGGTGATTACTGCAATTTCAACCCTACTGGGCTTCAACGAATTTAAAGGTGTTGTAGGTGCTATTCCTTCAATCGCTCCAACATTCATGCAAATGAACTTCGAAGGTCTATTCACAGCAAGTTTGATTGGCGTAATCTTTGTATTCTTCTTGGTTGATTTATTTGACTCTACAGGTACATTGGTCGGTGTATCACACCGTGCAGGCTTATTAAAAGACGGTAAATTACCACGTTTGAAGAAAGCATTATTTGCTGACTCATCTGCAATTGTTGCGGGTGCGGCATTGGGTACGTCTTCGACTACGCCTTATATTGAATCATCAGCAGGTGTTGCTGCCGGTGGTCGTACAGGGTTAACTGCAGTTGTAGTTGCTGTATTGTTTATTTTGGCATTGTTCTTAGCACCACTTGCTCAGTCTGTACCAGGTTTTGCAACTGCGCCAGCATTATTGTTTGTTGGTGTGTTGATGATTCAAGGTATCGTTCATATTGAGTGGGATGATATTACGGAAGCAGTCCCAGCATTCTTAACAATTGTATTTATGCCGTTTACGTATTCAATTGCAGACGGTATTGCAATGGGCTTCATTAGCTATGCATTGGTTAAATTGCTGACAGGTAAAGCGAAAACTGTACCGTATATGGTTTGGATTATTGCTGTACTTTGGGCATTGAAATTTGCTGCATTTGGCGGTTAATACTGTCAAATAGCGAAAGGGTGTAAACTCAGTTTGCACCCTTTTTTATTTTTATGAGGATAAGAGATGGATCAACTTGAGCTGATTCGCGCTTTGCCAAAAGCAGAGCTACATGTGCATATTGAAGGGACATTTGAGCCTGAACTCATGTTTGCAATTGCCCAACGCAACAATATTGCAATCCCTTATCAATCAGTCGAAGAATTAAAAGAAGCGTATAACTTTCATAATTTACAGTCTTTTTTAGACATTTATTATGCAGGTGCAAATGTACTGATTCATGAGCAAGATTTTTATGATTTGGCATGGGCATATTTTGAAAAATGTGCAGAAGATCATGTGGTTCATACCGAAATGTTCTTCGACCCACAAACCCATACAGACCGTGGTGTTGCTTTTGAAACTGTCTTGAATGGTTTACAGCGTGCTTGTGATGATGCCAAAGCAAAACTTGGCATTAGCTCACATCTGATTATGTGCTTCTTGCGTCATTTATCTGAAGACGCAGCATTTGCAACATTAGAACAAGCTTTACCATATAAAGATCAAATTATTGGTGTTGGTTTAGATTCGAGTGAAGTGGGTCATCCACCATCAAAATTCGAACGTGTTTTTGCAAAAGCCCGTGAAGCAGGTTTTCTTATCGTTGCGCATGCAGGGGAAGAAGGTCCAGCAGAATACGTATGGGAAGCCTTGGATCTACTGAAAGTAAATCGTGTTGACCATGGTGTACGTTCAGAAGAAGATCCTGTCTTAATGCAGCGTTTAATTGCAGAGAAAATGCCATTAACAGTTTGCCCGCTGAGTAATTTAAAACTTTGTGTGGTGAATGATATGGCTGATCATAATATTCGCCGACTATTGCAACAAGGTGTGCATGTGACCGTCAATTCAGATGATCCATCTTATTTTGGTGGCTATATGAATGATAACTTCATTGCGATCACCAAAGCACTTGATTTAAGCAATGCAGAGTTAAAGCAACTGGCAATCAACTCTTTTGAAGCATCATTTATTTCAGATACTGAAAAACAAGCTTGGATTAAAAAGATTGAAGCGTTGAATTAATAATCAGCGTATAATCTCGGGCAGTGAATATTCACTGCCTTTTTTATGTTTAAATCATGCTTTTCTCTCATTCAAATCGCTCTATATTTGCCTCATCGATTACATTTTTAGCCTCAGTATTGATTTCTTCGGCTGCTATTGCAGATAAATCAAGTTTAAGTCAGCGTATGCTAAAGCCCGTGATTGAATATCAATGCTCGCAAGAATTAAATACTTCTAAAATTTGGAAAGGCGCTGCGATGTTTATGAGTGCTCAACAGAAAAAAGACAATCAAGCTGCGATTTGTCAGTGCGTGAGTGAGCATGCCATGGATGATATCGGTGCGAAAGATCTGATGACTGCTGCAGTGAATGAAACTGAAAAGAATAAACTGATTTCTAAAGCTGTTTTGAATAGTATGCGCGGCTGTGCTCAGCAAGTACTGAATTAAAAGATAATGCTTAAAATAAAAGCCACATGATGTGACTTTTTTTTGTCTTTATTAGGGTTTTGGTTGTCGTGTCATGCTTTTGAGCACATGGTCTTTATCAATGAAATGATGTTTCAGCGCTGCCAAAATATGACCCACTAAGAGCAAGCCTGCTGCCCAAGAAATCCAAATATGTAGAGGTTTCACGATGGCCAATAATTCAGGATTATCTTGTACCAAGCGTGGTATTTCAAACAAATACAATACGGGAGCAGGGTGACCTGCACTCCAGCTAAATAAGCAACCTGTAATCGGTAAAGCTAGCAGTACAAAATAAAGTGCTAAATGACCCAAATGTGCCAAGGTTTTCATGCCGGATGACATGCTGTCAGGTAATTCAGGTGCGGGGTGGGTATAGCGCCAAAAGATTCGTATCACCACCAAAAAAATAATCGTAGTCGCAATATTTTTATGGAGGGTAATGACTTGTCCTTTAAAGCTGCCATCGACGTCATAACTGAGAAAATTGCCACTATAAAAGCCAATGAACCATGCCACGATGAATATGATCGCCATCAGCCAATGTAAGACCTGAGCTGTTCGAGTGTAGTATTGTGTGTTATTGCTCATGTTGATTATTTAAGCGTCCAATCTTATGCAGATTCTAATACAGACCACAAAAATATGCGTCGTTTAAAATCGGGACACAGTGTTGTGAATATGCAACACAGGCTTTGATGATTAACTACACAGTTACCGAATTTATTTTAAATAGTCATATCAGATGGTGTGTGAAGAGATGGATCCGGAAATTTGAACAACTCCTATAAGTGATACTCTGCTGCTCAAATGATGTTATAAACATTAATATATGGAGTATTTTATGGCACGTAGACCAAGAAGAAATCATTCAAACGACTT
>NZ_VOYA01000029.1:0-22888 GCF_013420465.1 Acinetobacter sp. YH01005
GTTAAAATGCTGTGCTGCTTTTCGCACAGACATTTTATCTCTAGTCATAATTTCTATGACTTTGTCTTTAAAATCTTTTGAATATCCCATGTTTCTATTGTTCTATATTTTTAAGTATTTGGCTATAGTTTATATAAACATACTGGTGACATCACTGTTCAAGAACTCAAACGCATGTATGGTATTTATCAAAAGTATTATGCCAATACCCGTTATGAAATTTTTGAACGCGACTTCTTAGAAAAAACCGGTGTTTTTTTTATTATTGAACCGAAAAATAATCAAATTGTCGGATTTTCGACGGTTATGGAACGTGACTTTGTTGTTGATGGTAAAGCCCGACATGCTTTTTTCAGTGGAGATACCATTATTGAGAAAGAGTATTGGGGAAATCGTGCATTAACTAGAGCAATGTTCCGTTATATTATTAGTTTTAAATTTCGTCATCCAAGAACACCTATATATTGGATTTTAATCTCTAAAGGCTTTAAAACTTATCTGCTCTTAGCCAATAACTACTACAGCTACTATCCACACTATGGTGAGAAAAATGCTCATCTCAAAGACTTTGTTGAATCGTACTGTAAAGAATACTTCTCAGAATATTATAACCACGAAACGGGTCTGCTGAATTTTGGCGAAGACTATCAACCACTCAAAGCAGATGTTGCGCCCATCACCCATGAAATGCGCGAAAATAATACCAAGATAGCTTTCTTTGAAGATAAGAACCCAACTTGGGTCGATGGAACAGAACTTCCGTGCATTGGTGAATTACGCTGGAGCGATTTATACCGTTATGTAAATCGATTCTTAACCAAGACCACCAGTGTGAGTAAACATGACAGCAAGTTACGTTATAAGTCACGTACATTGCATATTGCGACAGGTTCAGACTCGAAGGTGGCCTAATGGGATTGCTTCTCACTACAGCACATCAAGTTTTGAATATTGCCTGCCGTAAAGCATTTCAGCGCTATACACAGCAGGCAAATCAGCTGGAAAATGTGCAACGTAAAAAATTAAGTCATTTTTTAAAGCAGCACATTTCGCAAAATCTAAGCTATGAGCAATTTTCCAAAAAATATCCGCTTTCGCGTTATAGCAATTGGAAAAGCCAAATTGAACAATCCAGACAAAGTGGCAAAAATAGTTTGGGGCCTGAAAAAATTGTACGGTTTCAACCGACCAGTGGGTCGAGTGAAGCAATTAAATTCATTCCCTATACTCAGGCTTTTTTAGATGAACTGGATGAGGCTATTGGTTTATGGCTGACTAATTTATATCGGACACACCCACAACTTAAAAATTCAACGCATTATTGGTCGGTTTCATGGTTGCCTGAAAGCCAGCGAAAGCTTTTAGAAAATAGTAATTTAAATGATGACAGTGCGCTGCTTAATCTGTCGAAGCGAGTGTTGAGTAAAATTACTCAATCGGTACCGACTGAAATTGCGATGGCAAATTCAGCCGAAGATGCCATGTTTGCAACCGCGGTGTATCTCGTTGCAGATAAGCATTTAGGCATGATTTCGGTATGGAGTCCTACATTTGCATTGCAATTGCTGGATATTATTCAAGAACATCAAGCTGAAATTGTACAGGTCTTAAAAACTGGACAATGGCAACGTGATGGTTTGAGTTTTCTGCAAGTTCCTAAATCTTGTCAACAATGCTATCGCTTACAAGACTTGGATTTAACCCAAGCAACGGCGTGGAAAAAACTGTGGCCTAAACTCAGTCTGGTTTCGAGTTGGGATACAGCGAGCGCAGAGCAATGGGCAGTACAGCTACAGCAACGAATTGCAGGGGTGGCATTTGAGGGTAAAGGTTTATGGGCAACTGAAGGCGTAGTGACGATTCCATTTGCAAACCGTTTTACCTTAAGTTATCAGTCACATTTTTATGAATTTATTTTGCAAGACAGCCAAAAAGTGGTGTCATCTTGGCAACTGAAAATAGGCGATATCGTTAGTCCTGTGATTACTACAGGTTCAGGATTAATTCGTTATGTGATTGATGATGAATTAGAAGTCACCGACTTTTATCAGCAAGTGCCATGTTTCAATTTTTTAGGTCGCAAAATGACGGTTGATCTGGTCGGAGAAAAGCTCGACCACAATGCTGCAGTTAAAGTTCTTGCAGAGTTTAAACAAGCGGATTATTTGCCGATTAGTATCTTGGGTATCGAACAATGTTCGGTTAAAAAACCGCACTATATTTTACTCAGTGAAGGCAATGTAGACAAACAACCATCCGCTCAAGCACTAGACCGTTTGCTTAAACATAATTTTCATTATGAATTGGCACGCGATCTAGGGCAGTTGGATGAACCTGAAGTGGTACATGTACAAGATGCTTGGGACTACTACAAAACACTAGCCATGAACAATGGCATGATTGAAGGGAATATTAAGCCTGAGCCGCTTAAGAAAATGAAAACAAAAATAATTGAGTATTGAGATGGATATCGATGTGTTAGATGCACCGTTCGACGAAACGGTGCTATATCATTCAAAGAACGAGACTAAGTTTGCGGTTCGAAATGCGACTGTCGAAGATGATGAGCAACTAATGAAAATTAGTGCAGAGACTATGCCAAGCAATGGCATCACATTATCTTATGCGCGTCACCCCAGTTATTTTGATGCCAGCCACGCACAGTATAATCGTCCAGATTTAAAAGTGGTTGTTCCTGTGGAAGATCCATCTATCGTGATTGCGATGATGAATTTGGGATGGCGTTATTGTTATATCAATGGTCAGCCTGACCTGATGCGTTATGTCGCCGATTTAAGAATGAATCCAGCGTATCGTGGTGCTAAAGTCATGCGTTTATTGATGGACTATCTCCATGATGAAATACCACAAGACACGATTTTTGAAAGTGTGGTTTTAAACGACAATATTGTCGCTGCCAGTATTTTACATCATGAAAGATCTGGATTTCCGCTGCCATATTTTTATGATGAAATTCGAACCTTTACCGTTTCACAGGCAGTGAAACCAAAAACTTTCAATCAATATCAATTTAAAACCCTGACTGCTGAACGTGTAGATGAAGCGAATGATTTCATTTTAAAAATGAAAGACCATTATAATTTTTTACCTAGCTATGATTTTAATGCTTTGGTAGATGGTCAAAATCCATTTTGGGCAGGCTTAAATCTGGACGATTTTTATTTGATTTATGATCAGCACAATCAGTTGGTTGGACTCTACGGATTATGGAATCAAAAGAGTTTTAAACAAACCCGCGTAATCGACTATTCACGTCCATTAAAGTTGATGAAGCCGTTTTATAATGCCTATGCCAGTGTGCGTGGTGTATTATCACTGCCAAAAATTCAGGGAACTTTCGATTATTTAATGCTGCATAGTCCACTATGTCATCCTGAACATCTAGATGTATTTGCAAGTTTGATTTTTCATGCCAAGCAACAGACCAAGCGACGTGGCAAAGAAACCTATTGCATCACTTTGGCAGAGAAGGACCCGCGTATAGGATGGATGAAAAATACCACCTCTCACGTGTTAAAAGCCAAGCACTATTTTCATAGTTTTAAAGGTAATCCATATGCAGCTTTTGATCGTAAACGTATAAGTTATTTTGAAGCTGGGCGTATATAGTTAAAGTGATAGCCATCAAAAAATCAATTAAAACCGCCAAATCAATCATTTAATATCATTCTAATTGTGTACTTATGTAACTGAGTTCTTCAGTATACTGCGCAAAGAATAATCAGAATGAGAAAGACATGTCAAAATTGATGTGGGGAATTGGCAGTTTAGCGGTGCTTTCAGCAGCTGTGGTGGGAGGAAATTTATATGCAGATAAATCTCTTGCCCAATTTTATACACAGAATAATTGGTCAGCAGCTGTACAAGATGTTGATGTGAAGTACAGCAATTATCAAATGGGTTTGATGGGTGGAACGGTCGATTGGGTATTAACCCTGAAAACAGACCCGTGTAAACCCAAAGAAGTGATCGTGTTGAAGGGTACCGATCAGATTCAACGTGGGTTGAAAGGCTATAACATCAACTCGAATTTTAAGATTGTTCAACAACAAAGTACGTCCGAATATGCCAAGCTTTTTGGCACGGACTTAACGGCAAAAACGTTGGTCAATTGGATTGGTCAAAGTAAAACCGATTTACAGATTCCTGCATTTAAAACGACTGCACAAGGTGCAACAGTACAAGTTGATGCCAGCCAATTGCAAATTCGGATCAGTAGTCTACCGGGGCAGGCCACTAAGGTCTCTGAGCTTTCAATCCATTTACCTGTGGTTAGGTTGAGTGAAGGTCCAATGCAAACCATGGTGCAAAATTTTTCGATGAAGACCAATCAAGGTCTAAATCAGAAAAATCTTGAAAATGGTTTTGTTGAAATCCAAGCGGGTTCTATCAAACGTTTAGATCAAAAGTTCTCAGGCGGCATGCGTGGTATGCAACTGCGTTGGGAGACCGAACTAAATAAACATGATGTGTACTTTGAAGGCTACTTAAAAGCTGATGAGATGGATTTC
This sequence comes from Acinetobacter sp. YH01005, assembly GCF_013420465.1. Taxonomy (NCBI): domain Bacteria; kingdom Pseudomonadati; phylum Pseudomonadota; class Gammaproteobacteria; order Moraxellales; family Moraxellaceae; genus Acinetobacter; species Acinetobacter sp. YH01005. The sequence continues at coordinate 4,533 of NZ_VOYA01000029.1, forward strand.
CCAGGTTCACCAGTCACCAAAGATTTCGCACTGAATTTGGCATTGCATAAAGTCAATCTAGATAAAGTTCGTGCATTTAGTGAACTTTTGCATCAGGTGGAAAACTCATGCGATGCAGTGAGTGAATCAAGTGAAGAAATGACTCAAGCTTTCTTAGCTATCGCAAGCCAAGGTTTTGATTTTGAGTCTAAAGATAACTCGATCAGTATTGGTGGAGGTAAAGCCTCTGCAAATGTCGTGGGGAAAGTCATGCCGGGTCACCATGCCTCAATGGAGTCTTTTATTAAAATGGTGCCGAGCTTACTGGATTTTCAAGCAGACTTAAGTTTTGATAAAAATATGATGACTGCAATCATGAATAACTTTTTACAATTACAGGGCAAAAGTTTGTCAGGACAGGAAGCTGAAGCCATGTTTGCAGGTTTTGAAACATCCGGGCAAGGCAAGCGCGATGGCAATAACATGGTCATGAGTATGCAATATAAGTTCGGTCAAAAGCTTTTTGGTCAAGCCATACAAAATAAATAAGCAACAAGTCGTTAGTCGTTTAGTTTGAAAATATAAAACCGTCATTGATTGACGGTTTTCTATTTTGAGCTGCGGAATCATGATGTTCACTTTATCGGAACACAGCGGCCTAGCCATTGTTGAACAGTTGAAAAGTTGCTAGCGTCAATGGGCAACTAGCCAATGAAAACAACAATAGGAAAGACACCATTTCACACGATTATTTTTTTAGACGGAAACTTGTTCATTCATCCATGCCTAAATGTTCTTGGGTAAAACACAGTCTTATTAGTAGCATTTTTCTGATCGCTGTTCAGTCTACAGTTTTGGCGGGTACTTCAATTTCAGATCAACGTTTGTCGAATGAAACGCAAGGTAAAAAACAATTTAGTTAAGAAACCTTAGATATTATTGAGAGTGAAGCAGCTAAACCCAAAGAAGAGCAGCAGAACAATTCAAATCATAAATCTAATCGTAATAATAAGATCATTCAGGAGACCCAGCTTGAAGGCTCAACCATGAGTGATTATTTGCTTCAAAAGAAAAGGGCAGCGGATCAGGTCGGGTTAATACAATCTCCTGAAGTTGCACCGATTAACCGTATTGTGCTGCAAGAGCGACATGAAAATATTCGAGTAACGTATCCAGATGGAGTTGTGGTTGAAATGAAGCACTGACGTGCTTCATTTCATAGATCAGGAATTTCTAAAGTCAAACCTTAGATTTGTGGATGAGTGATTTTCCATGCACGGTGAATTTTGGTATTACGTTTAAAGTCTAGGCCAATGGTTTCATTGCTGATTTCTTCAACGTCAAACATTGCCATGATCACATCGTCCATCTCAAAACCACGGTAGTTGTTTGAGAAGTAAAGCGTTCCGTCAGTGGTTAAACGGTTCATGGCACGTTTAAGCAAAGACATATGGTCGCGTTGGACATCAAACGTACCATAGAACTTTTTAGAGTTAGAGAATGTTGGTGGGTCAATAAAGATCAGGTCATATTGCTCGTGACCTTCTTTCAACCATTCAAAACAGTCGCTAGAGAAGAACTGATGTTGTTCATCTGCATGATCTACTGTCAAACCATTCAGTACAAAGTTCTCTTTAGACCAGTTTAGGTAGGTATTTGACAAATCGACACTGGTCGTACTTGCTGCACCGCCAAGCGCTGCATGTAAGCTCGCTGTAGAGGTATAGCTATATAAGTTCAGGAAGTGTTTACCTTTGGCTTCTTTGGCAATCCGTAGACGCATTTGACGATGGTCAAGGAACAAACCTGTATCGAGGTAGTCTGTTAGGTTCACCAAAATCTTTGCTTTGCCTTCTTGAACGATAAAACGTTTAGACGCAGTACTTTGTTTGGTGTACTGATTTTTACCTTCTTGGCGGGCACGTGTTTTAATGAAAATCGCATCACGACCTAAGCCTGTCACTGCACGAATCGCTTGCAGTGCTAAGTTAAAGCGTTTTTTGGCTTTCTCAGGGTCAATTTTTTTCGGTGGTGCGTATTCTTGTACGTGTAAACGATCACCATACAAATCTACTGCGACATTAAAGTCTGGTAAATCGGCATCATATAAACGTAAGCAGAAAATATTTTCTTTAACTGCCCATTTTTTAAGATTCTGCATGTTTTTTTGCAGACGGTTAGTAAAGTCTTCTGCACCTTCAATTTTTTCAAATTGTTGAGGTTCCCAATGCTCGAGGAAAGGCTTTTGAACTGCTGCAGGTTTGACTGTACCAAAACGGACGTAAATTGGGAGCTTACCATTCATCAAACGCAAAATTTGCGGATCATTAAAGGCAAGGACATCGGCCTGTTCAACTTGTGCTGCAATAATCGCAGCAGGCTGATTTGGGAAGTTCTTTTGTAATAATGCCGATAGACCTAAATACAGTGCGCGGTTAGAGGCTTTATCACCTAAACGCTCGCCGTATGGCGGGTTAGTGACAACAAAGCTTTTCTTACCTGTTGCTTGGAAATCTGGCCAGTCTGCAAGTGTACGTTCTTCAATCTTAATTTGATCAAGTACAGATTCGAAACCTGCCGCGATAATATTTTGTTTAGTTGCTTTTACCGCTTCCCAGTCTGCATCAAATGCATAGAATTGTGGCAGAGAGTTTTCAAGTGCGGCTTTATGACGTTCAGCAGCTTCACCTTTGATCGACATCCAAAGTTCATGGTCATGACCATTCCAACCATTAAAACCAAAACGACGAACAAGGCCTGGCGCGCGGTCAGTCAAAATCATTAAAGATTCAATGATAAATGTCCCTGAACCACACATTGGGTCCAGGATAATATCGGGTTGATGCTGTTTAAGTTTTGCTTTCTGTAAGATGGCAGCCGCTAGGTTCTCTTTAATCGGCGCATCTGTCATATAGCGTCGGTAGCCTCGTTTATGTAGAGAATCACCTGATAAATCTAAGCAATAAGTATGTTCAGTTTTGCCAGCTAATACATACAACGTAATTTCAGGTTGCTTAATGTCAATGCTAGGACGTTTGCCCACAGCTTCCATAAAGGAATCGACCACACCATCTTTAACACGTAAAGTTGCGAACTGAGAATTGACTTTAATGTCACGTTCGATGTGTAAACGCACGGCAAATGTACTTTGTGGTGCAAAAATAAGTGACCAATCAAAGTTTATTGCACCTTCATAGAGCTCTTCCGCTACATCACGTGCATCATGCGTGAACTCTAATTCATGTGTATGAATCGGGGTGAGTACACGAGAAGCCAAACGTGACCACATGCAAATACGATATGCATCTTCAAGTGTGCCTTTGAATACAAGACGACCCGGGAACTGTTCAATATTTTGAACACCTAAACCTTCAATTTCCTCGCGGAGTAAGGTTTCCAGTCCATCTGCACAGGTAACCCAATATGTAGAAAGACGCGGTTTCGAATTCATGTAAATTTCCAAAGGCAAAAAAGCAATCGCATATTTTAACGTATTTTCGTGGATTTGGGCGGACGATATTGCGCTGAAACGGGAGAAATATCGGTAGATTTGAATGACTTTATCAAATTTATTCTGTGTACATTGTGAGAAATATCACTTAATGGTACAAAAATTGCTATAACCCTGATCAAAATTCGATCTTTATAATATTGATATCATTAGGGGTATTTATGACAGGGCTGGCAATCAATAGTCAATCAAACGCATTTTCAATTGCAACTTTAATCTATGCGCGCTTACGTCGTGTGTCAGGTCGGGTTATTGACGCATTATATGTGGTTGAGAATGTCGAATACGCACGCTTTGTTTCTAACTTGGCTTTGGAAACGGCCGATCCTGAATTATCTCGTTTGGTTGCGCGGCTTTACAGCGAGTTGAATTTGCATGAAGCTGCAGTTTCAGCACAAGAAGAACCAATAGTTAGCTCAGTTCAATCTGAAACAGCAGAAATTTTAATGAGCGAACCGACTGCGGAAGATATCTATAAAGCACAGGTTGCACATCGTTATATTGGCGCATTGCGTTAATTCAATCCCGCTGTGAGCAGCAGCATAAATTTCCTGCTGCACACCGCCTGAAGTATCAACCATCTTTCCATGTTTCAAGAGCTGTTGAACTGTGCAGAAGGCGGTTGTTCATAGCTGAACTTTATCTGTTTGAAAGTATTCAATTCAATCAAAAATAAGGACAGATAGAAGTCCTGTTTGAAGGCTTTTTGAAAGGGGAAAGGTGAAGTTTAATTTAAACCGTTTAATTTATCTAATTGAAATGATAGATAGGAATTTGAAAATTCATTTTGAATAACATCATGCGTTTGCATTGAACGTTGAAAACTTCAACTGCCATTTGCCAAGATTCTCTGTATAATGCGTTAACTTAACGATAAGGAATCTCTCATGCACTTGGCGGCATTGCATACACCGAGCCAGATTCAACTCAACCAAGATGGTAACTTAAAACATTTCCTCACCATCGAAGGCCTTTCTAAAGAAACTCTCACAAAAATATTGGACACTGCACAGTCCTTTTTTAATGACCAAAATCAGCTGATTACCAACAACCTTTTAGAAGGTCGTACGGTGATGAACCTGTTTTTTGAAAATTCAACACGTACCCGTACCACTTTTGAAGCGGCAGCAAAACGCCTGTCTGCAAACGTATTGAACATTGATATTGCACGTTCAAGTACATCAAAAGGCGAGACACTGCGTGATACCTTGTGGAATTTAGAGGCGATGGCGACCGACATTTTTGTGGTTCGTCATTCATCGTCAGGCGCGCCGCACTTTATTGCCAAAGATGTTTGTCCGCATGTGGCAATCATCAATGCAGGCGATGGCCGACATGCACATCCAACCCAAGCCATGTTGGATATGTTGACGATTCGCCGTGAAACCAAAAAGAATTTTGAAGACATTTCCATTGCTATTATTGGTGATATTAAGCATTCGCGTGTTGCCCGCTCAGATGTCGCTGCATTGCAAACATTAGGCTGTAAAGATATTCGTGTCATTGCGCCAAATACTTTGCTGCCTTACGGTTTTGATGATTATGGCGAAGGCATTCGTTTGTTCAACAATATGGAAGACGGCATTCAAGACTGCGACGTGATTATTACTTTACGTATTCAAAATGAACGTATTGATTCTCCTGCGCTGTCATCTCAAGCTGAATTCTACAAAATGTACGGTTTGAATAAAGAACGCTTGGCTTTGGCAAAACCTGACTGCATCGTGATGCATCCGGGACCAATGAACCGCGGTGTTGAAATTGACTCGAGTATTGCCGATGGTGCTCAGTCCGTGATTTTACATCAGGTGACCAACGGTATTGCGGTGCGTATGGCGGTACTGGCTTTGGCGATGCAAGGTCAGCTGCAAGAAAAAGGTTTAATTGAAGCGATTGCGGTTTAAGGGATAGTCATGAGTATTGTTAAAGTTGAAAATGTACGTGTCTTAGATCCAATCAATCAAACTGACAGCGTACAGACGGTTTATATTGAAAATGGCCGATTGGTTGCCGAAAGCAATGCCGCTGAAACCATTGATGGTCAAGGCAAATGGCTGATGCCAAGTATGGTTGATCTCTGTGCGCGTTTGCGTGAGCCGGGTCAGCAGCAGCATGGCACTTTAAAGTCAGAAGGTAAGGCTGCACGTGCGAATGGTATTTTGCATGTGTTTACCCCGCCTGACTCAAAACCGATTGTGCAGGACAATGGCGCATTGATTCATGGCCTGGTGGAAAAAGCCATGATTGATGGTGGCATTTATCTGCAGGTGATTGGCGCGCAAACTCAAGGCTTGTTAGGCAAGCAGCCTGCGAATATGGCGGGTTTGAAAAAAGGCGGCTGTACAGCAGTATCGAATGCTAATGCGCCATTTATGGACGATGATGTGGTGATTCGCACCTTGGAATATGCAGCGGGTCTGAACATGACCGTTGTGTTCTATGCCGAAGAACCACAAATTGCCAAAGATGGCTGTGTGCATGAAGGCTTTGTCGCATCTCGTCAAGGTTTACCGATGATCCCTGCATTGGCGGAAACCGTAGCCATTGCAAAATATTTACTGATGATTGAAGCCACTAAAGTGCGTGCGCACTTTGGTCTATTGTCATCAGGCGCATCTGTTGAATTGATTAAACATGCCAAAGCAAAAGGCTTACCGGTCACTTGCGATGTAGCCATGCACCAATTGCATTTAACTGATCAGTTGATCGACGGCTTTAATTCACTTGCGCATGTGCGTCCGCCGCTGCGTTCTGAGCAAGATAGAGACTTGCTCCGACAAGCGGTGAAAGACGGTGTGATTGACGCGATTTGTACGCATCATGAGCCATTAAGCAGCTCTGCGAAAATGGCGCCATTTGCTGAAACACAGCCCGGTTTTACCGCATTTGATACCTATGTACCTTTTGGTATTCAATTGATTCAAGAAGGCCTATTAAGCCCACTGGAATGGGTTGAGAAAGTCACACTCGCACCTGCTAAAGTAGCCAATATGCAGCAACATTGGGCAGATGAAGCGGGTTGGGTGCTTGTCGATCCAGAACTTGAGTGGACTATTAATAAAGACACGATTGTCTCAAATGGTAAGAACACACCATTAATTCAGCAAACGGTAAAAGGTAAAGTAGTTCACGCTTTTTATGCCGTTTAAGCGCACGCTCAACATGGAAATTTGTTGATTCTCAGAATTTTGATTAGACATTAAAAAGTCAGCTTCGGCTGGCTTTTTTAGTGAAGATTGAAAATAAAAGAAGAAATTAAAGCGTTGACAAGTCCGAACAAATTATTACATTTGATCAAAAAATAAGCATATAAACTGAAGTACATATGAAAATAATGACAACTGCATGGAGTACAAATATGAGTATAGATTTATTAGCGCTGATTAAGCAGCACGTCTCCTCGATTGTGCTGGACGGTGATACACAACACTTAACTGAAAAAAATTCAGCCATTAGCCAGTTTATTCCATTCCTGTTAAATATTTTTCGATCCAAACCTGAATTTATTGATGCCTTTCAAAAACAGTTAAACCCTCGTATTAGTGATATATTTTCAGCAAATCCCACATTAAAAGAACAATTTTTGCAACATCTCGGTGGCGGTGCTGCTCCAGCGTCAGAAATAGAGCAGACCTTGAATCATTCGATCGCCCCAACCATAGGGGTGCTTGAAAATGAAGCGGGTTCATCTGATCCTGTCGCAATCACGCATTTACTCGATAATCATGCAGATAGCATTTTGGCAGCACTCCCACAATGGGCTGTACCTTTACTCGCAGGTTTAGGGATAAACACAGCAGCCGGTCGTACATTACACCAAGCGCCTACCGTTGAACCAACGCCTGTTATCGTTGAAGAAAAACGCTCGAATTGGTTATTGCCGATTATTGCGCTGCTTATATTATTGGGTCTGATCGCATTTTGGTTTAAGTCTTGTACCAATAAACAAGAACCAACCACCTCTGCAACAACGGTTGCACAGCCTGCGGCATCTCAGCCAGCACATTTGCAATTTAGCACTGGTGCGGATGGGCAGTTAACCAACTGTCAAATTCAAACAGGTGATTCAAACTATCTTGAAATTTTGCAGCAACAAGTCAAACAGATCTTTAACTTTAATACGGGCTGTGGTGCAACATCCGATGCCAGTTACCATACTCAATTTATTGATCAAGATACCATTCCAACGGTTCTGCAAAAACTTAAAGGTGTGCCAAATACCACTTTAACCTGGACCGAAAATCAGTTATCGATTTTGTCGCAAAATCCTGCGGATGCTCAAAACCTTGCCAATCAAATTAAGCCTTTTGCAAAAAATATGACGGTATTGGTTCAAGAAGGCGTGAGCGAACAAACAGCAGTAGATAACAGTATTACTGATGCACAAAAAGCATTAGCGAGCATTAACCCTGAACAAGTTCGTGCGCTAGATGTTGCGACTGCGCTGAACTTACAAATTATTAATTTTGCGACAGGTTCATCTGATATTCCTGACGTAAATAAATCGATTTTGGATCAGGCGGCAGCATTGCTGCAGCGCGCTACAGAAGTACATCTGACTGTACAAGGTCATACCGACGCTGTGGGTAATGCGGAAGCGAATAAAGCTTTATCGCAAGAGCGTGCACAAGCTGTGGTGGATTATTTGGTGTCGAAAGGCGTTGATCCTGCACAGCTTCAAGCGGTGGGTTATGGTCAAGAAAAACCGGTAGCAGAAAACAGCACCAAAGAAGGTCAATTCAAAAACCGTCGTATTGAGTTTGAAGTTTTAAATACCGAGAATGGCAAAGTACGAGATGTTACCAATGAAGGCGTGACTGAAAAGGCCAATTAAAACCGTACTAAATGAGATGATATATAAAAAATCCCTGCACATGCGGGGATTTTTCTCGTCAAAGCGCTGTAATTTTGAGTAAAATACGCCCGAAGAATAAAATCATAATGGTACTTATACAATGAAAAAAATAGTCATCACGAGCCTCATGTTGTCTGCGGCATTAATATCCGGCTGTGATAATTTTAAAAATAAAAAAGATACAGAAGCCAAAACGGAAGCGCCTGCTTTGGAAGATTGGAGTTGTACTGCACAAGCCAATATTGACCAATTGCAAGATCATTTAAAAAAAGAATATCTCAAAGAATTAAACAAAGAAATACGTCAGTCAGATTATGAAGCCGATCAGCAACTCATGGATCTGATTGTAAAAAATCTAAAATTTAACATTCAAAATGTCACGACTTTAACTGAAGACCCTAATAAAGCCAAAACATTGGAATGTAGCAGTCAATTGTTGGTGGTTTTCCCGAAAGGATTACAAAAGCGTGCTGAAAACGCCTTTGCTGAACGACCATGTGATGAAGGCTGTGAAGAACGTGGTAATTATACTTTGAATGATTCACTCGAAGATGGGGAGTCAGGCTTAAGCATGGACAATGATCAGCTTAAAGGGAACTTTAGCTATAGCATCACTAAAACCGACAAAGATGGTTTAAGTTTAAGTGTCCCGAGTCAAAATGACGTAATTGATAGCGTTGTAACAGTGACACGTCATGCGGTGTTATATGCGGCATATAGTGCTCAAAATAAGCGAGATGAAGAATCCTATCAGCAAGGGATGGAGAGCCAATCTCAACAAATGAGCCTTGCACAAAAGGCGATGGATATTCGTAAGAAAGAGCTAGATCAGGATAATGCCAAAGTGGTGGATCGTCTCAATCAGACTTGGGATCATTTTAGTGATGAACAAAAGGCGCAGTTACAGCAAGATCAAGCAGACTGGTTTGAAAAGCGTGATATCGACTGTAAAGTGCTTGCACAAAAAAGTGTTTATTCATTAAATGAAAGTGAAAAAGAGACTTATCAAAAGCATTCGCAATACTGGGATGAGGCGATGAATACGCAAAATCAAGAGTTGCAATATACCAAATGCTTTAATCAGAAAACTACAGAACGAATTGTATATTTAAACAACGTTTTTAATTGATCTAAAAGAAGAAAAGCCCTCAATTGAGGGCTTTTCTTTGAATCTTAGTTTATTGCTTGATGATCAAAACAGGAATTGGGCACTGCGTTAAAATATTTTGTGCTACGCTGCCCAGCATGGCTTTTTTCAAACCTGTGCGTCCATGCGAACCCATGATGATTAAGTCTGCAGAGATTTCATCAGCCACTTGTAAAATCCCTTCAGTTGGCGATACACCATGAATCAAACGGGTTTTAACCTCGATACCATCGCGTACAAAGGTTTGTTTGATATCTTCTAAACGCAGCTGAGCACTTTTTTCAGCTTGCATAAAATATTCAGTGATTGCAGGTGCAACAGCATAGAAATCGACACCAACAAATGGATCAACAGCAACAACACTGACAATGGTCACTTGTGCATTTTGACTTTTAGCCAAGCTGAGGGCATGTTCAACAGCAGAATATGAAATTGGAGATTCATCCACAGGGACTAAAATTTGTTGATATTGACTCATATCTGCTTCCTTAATATTTTAAATGTTATCAATCTAATCTTGCTCTATTCACGATATTGTATGAATTAGACAAAAGGGTAAGCTTATTGGTGAAGGGTGTGCTGAATACAAAAAAAGCCCACATGATGTGGGCTTGGTCATCTTAAGCTTTTACAACCAACACAGGTAATTCAGTATTACTGAGTACATCTTGTGCGAAGCTGCCGAGCAGCATTTTCTTAAAGCCTTTGCGACCATGCGAACCCATCACGATCAAATCAGCTTTGACTTCATTGGCTGCTTCTACTACACCTTCAGCAGAAACTTGGCCTTTAATAATCTTACTTTGTGCTTCTACACCCACTTCAGTTGTAATTTGCACAGCTTCTTTTAATGCAGATTCTGCATTTGCGTAAGCTTGTACGAAATATTCTTTCATGATTGATGAAGAATAATAGAAGTCTGCATCGGTAAATGGGTCTTCAGCAACAAGGCTGATTAAAGTGAGTTGGCTGTTAAATGCCTTGGCAATAATTGCAGCTTTTTTAACTGCAGAAAACGAGATTTCTGAACCATCGACAGGTACTAAAATGTTTTGATATGACATGGAACAATCTCCTGTAATTTTGCTTTTAAACCCTATAGATTATTGATAACACATTGTCGTGAATGGTTCAATTTATTAATCTAAAAAATATTGTAAATTCATAAAATTACATAAATTAATGTCGATAAGTCGTCAAATAAATCTGAGCGAAAAACTCGGACTTTGCTCAAAAAATATTAAAATAAAATCGACTAATTTTCTCGGATTTTGAGCCTAAAAGATCAATATAAACTTTATAAAAATAAGCCTAAACTATATACAGATTTTAAATCTAAGATTTATAACAGAATTGATGCGATTGGATAGTTAGATATGTCATATAAAGTAGGGTTGGTTGTACTCAGCATGTGTTCAGTGTTGCATTTGTCTGGTTGTCAAAACACGCAAAGCAGTACCAAAGTGATTGCAGGTGCATTTAACTTATCGACACAAGTCCAAAAGACCTTTATCAACCTATATGCACCTGACAATGTTATTGTGCAGTCAAATATTCAATATCTACAAAATCCAAATTTAAGCTTGGATATCTATCAACCTGAAACAAGTACGGTTATTGCACCCAGACCAACAATTGTTTGGATCCACGGGGGCGGTTGGGTCTCTGGCTCAAAAGAACATGCAGGGGGATATTTTAAACGGCTCGCAGCCCAAGGCTATAATGTGGTTTCTGTTCAATATCAGTTTGCACCTGAAGCCATTTATCCCGTACAGCTCAACCAAATAGATGCAGCACTGACGTTTTTGAATCTACATGCAGCACAATATGGCATTGATTCGCAAAATATGTATTTGGCAGGGGATTCTGCAGGTGCAAATATGGCCAGTCATTATGCCGCCTTGGTTACGAAGCCAGATTTTGCGAAAGCGTCAAAGATTCAACCTGTATTAAAGCCTTCACAGCTTAAAGGGCTGATTTTGCATTGTGGTATTTATGATTTAAACAGCTTTGTAAATACTGCACCCGCAGAGATTGGACTGATCGAGTGGGGCGTCTATAACTTAGTTCAGGCGTATACCGGAGACAAAAAAGATGATGTCGAGTTTTTAACGCATATTTCAACAGCCTCAAATATTAATGCAAATTATCCGCCTGTACTTATCAGCGGTGGCAATAAAGATTTTTTAACCAAAACGCAATCTGAGCCTTTTGTAGAAAAATTGAAGGCAAATAATGTACCTGTGACGGCGGTATTTTATCCAGATTCGAAAGAATATTTGGTACATGAATATCAATTTATGATGAGTAAAAAGGCTAGCCAGCAGACCTTTGATCGCACTTTAGAATTTTTGCAACAACACGTACAGTCCGTTAAAAATTAAAAATAGGCTTAAAATGCTTGCAGAATAATCTTTAACTTAATAACATACCTACCAGTTGGTATGTTTGTTTTGGAATGAATAATGAATTCGGTAACATTGGCGTATGGCTTACTGTCATTGGCGATTATCTCAGAAGTAATTGGTTCGACATTTTTGGTGAAGTCAGAAGGCTTTACCAAACTTGCGCCTTCATTGGCTGTCGCAGTTTTATTCTGTTTGGCATTTTATTTATTGTCTCAGGTGATTAAAGTCATACCACTTGGTATTGCTTATGCCATTTGGGCAGGCGTTGGTATTGTTTTAACCGCACTAATTGGCTACTTTATCTTTCGTCAAAGTTTAGACCTCCCAGCCATGTTAGGGATAGGCCTGATTGTTTCAGGTGTGGTCGTGATCAACCTGTTTTCAACTTCAGCTGGACATTAATATGGATAATCCGCATCAGCGCAAGAAAGAGCCTCAACTGATACGCCAAAGTATTTTGCAGCATGCAATCCGTCTTGCTGCAGATAAAGGTGTCAACGGGGTGTCGATTCAAGCCGTTGCGGATTTAGTTGGGGTTACAAAAGGTGGTGTATTTCATCATTTTTCAAATAAGCAAAAGCTCTTAGAGTCCATGATTGTGATGCTTTTGGCTCAATTAGACGAGGTCGTTGACCGATTAATTGACGAAGACCCTGAGCCATACGGTCGTTTTACCCGAGCCTATATTGAAATTACTTTAGAAAAACAAATCATGGGTTTGCAACAGTCTTGGTCCGCGATTTCGATGACCATGCTGACCGATAAAACTTTTAATGAATATTGGATCGAGTGGATGAACTCACGTTTAGAGCGTCATCATCAGACCGATTCAGATATAGAAATGAAAATTGTTCGTTATGCAGCCGATGGTATTTGGCTCACCGCTTTTACAGAAGTGGAAGACGAAAGTGAAACACAATTATTAAAACAAGAATTAATCGCCCGAACGTATCGAGCGAAATAGACTAAAACACTGTTTGTAAATGTGCGCTTAATTTCTCTTATACTTGAAAATAGCATGTACGGCTAAACCAAAGACCAACCCCCAAAACGCGGAACCAATACCAAAAAATTGTACGCCCGATGCACTAAACAAGAAGGTGAGTAGAGCAGCGTCACGTTCACTCGCTTCTTGGAAAGCAATGACGATGTTGTGTCCAATGGTGCCTAGTAGGGCAATGCCTGCTAAAGCGGTAATAAATATCAATGGGAAAGCGGTTAAGAAACTCACCAAAGTGGCTGCAAACAGGCCCATCAAAATATAAAAGAAGCCACAGGTCATACCTGCGATATAGCGCTTTTTCTCATCGGGGTGGGCTTGGTCATCTAGACTGATGGCGGCACTAATCGCAGCAATATTGACACTAAAACATCCAAATGGCGCGAGTAGCGTTTGGGCTGTCCCAGTCCAACCGATCAGTTGATTAACGTGGGGTTGATAGCCATAACTTTTAATCATGGCTAAACCCGGTAAATACTGAGAGGCCATATTGATTACAAAGAGTGGTAGCGCCAAACCCAGTATTGCTGAGATCGAAAATTCAGGTGTGACCCAAACCGGCTGTGCGAGTTCTAAATTAAGCGCCGGTAATTGAAAGCCAAGTAATAATGGACAAAGCATGATGCCAATGATCACCGTAATGACAATGCTATATCGTGGTAACAGTCGTTTACTGAGGACATAAGCCGCGAGTAAACCAAGAACGAATGCCCATTCATTTTGTAAACTGACAAATAGCTCAATACCAAATTTAAGGAGTACGCCCGCCAACATTGCACTGGTTAGACTTTGTGGGATATAGCGCAGTATTTTTTCAAAAATGCCTAAAAATCCGAGTACTGCTGTTAATAGGCCACAGACCAAGAATGCGCCTAGAGCGGCATTCATGCTGTAACCATTTGCAGTCGCTAAAATCAGTGCCAGTCCCGCAGTGGACCATGAAGTCGCAACGGGATATTTAAATTTCCAAGACAGAATCAACCCGCTTAAGCCGATACCCAAACCTAAAGCCCAAAACCAAGAGGTTATTTCTGCAGTGTTGGCACCGAGCAGTTGTGCAGATTGGATCACCAAAACAGCCGAGACGCTGATCCCGACTAAGAACGTAATAAAACCTGCAAAAGCAGCTGGAATGGAAAAGTCTTGGAGTAGTTTTTGCATAATGATCGAGCTATAACTATTGTTGGCGCAGGTTTAAGATGACATTTTTCAGGATGATACGCTCAAGTCCTGTACAGTAAAAGTGCTCATCGAGATATTATGGAAATTCTTTATTTATTCACTGATGTTACGCAGTAACATCAGAAGAGCCATTTGATTCAAATAAAAGAAAGATACGCGGCAACGTCATCCGCAAGTGTTTGAGACAGGACTACTTCTATTCAAAAATGTTTTTGCGATACTTTTGAATAATTAGACGCTAGTGAAGGAGTTTTGCGGATGGCAATGGTTTTGGGTACTTTTGCCGAAACAAAAGTACCTCCAGCCGAAGGCGAATCCCTTTATTTAAATCCTAGATGTAAGACTCCGTCGAATAGACTTAAAAAGCATTTTAAAAATGCGAAATTACTTTTACGTGCGTAACATCAGTTATTAACAAACGGCACTTTAATAGAGCGAATCGACAACAAACATTGTGGATGTTTCATCCATTCAAAAGTTTAAAGGCATATAGATTTTTAAGTAAAAAAACAGAAATACTTTGCCCATGTCGTTTACATGGTAGAAGTCGCAAGCTTTAGCCCAAATCCACAAAATAGAAGACCAACTGCAGCCACACAGCATGCCGTAAATTTATAACGATGGCTAAAATAGGTGGCCAGTTTTGCACCCGAAAAGATCAAAATCGTTAAATAGCTCATACTGATAATTTGCAGCACGATCGCGAGTGCGGTGAATGTAATCGCTGGATATGGATATGCAGGATCGACGAATTGCACAAAGAACGATAAGTAAAAAAGAATGGCTTTAGGGTTTAAAATACTGATGGTTAATGCAGTCTTAAACGGTTTCAGTTCGCTCAAACTCAGTTGTTTAGTGTCGAGTTGTTCTGGCGTTTGAACGGCATTCCATGTTTGGTAGGCAGCCTTGAAAAGTTTGATACCTAAATAACTTAAATACAGCGCACCGACAATTTTTAATAATAAGAATAACCAAGGGAAGGCATGAAGTAAGGATGCAGCACCGAGAGCAGTGAGTAAGATTAAGATCAAATCGCCAGTATAAACGCCAAAAGCGCCTAAATAGCCGACCTTAATGCCATAGCGAGAAGCAACAGACATGACATAAAGTGAATTTGGCCCGGGTAAAATCACAATTAATATCGTACCAATAATAAAGGTCGTTAAGTCTGTGATTCCAAACACTGAAGACACTCAAATAAAAAACCGAAGCTGTAGTATACAACTTCGGTTCTAGATGAAACTGAAAATTTCTAATTTATGCTTTTATTTCAGCATCTAAGCCAAAAGTTTGACGCAGTAAGCGACTTAATTGCTCACGGGCTTTAATAAAACCATCAATACCGCCTTGTAATAGTTGGAAAGACATTAAGTCTTTTTCAACTTCAGCTTTGAAAGTTTGCTTGTCGAGCACTTGTACATCGTGTTGACAGTGTGCATGCGCATGATGATTAGACAATTGCACTTCCACGGTACGCTGATCTTTTTCCAGTTCTGCCAATAAATTCGGTGAAACTGTCAATAAATCACAACCTGCTAAACCAAGCACTTGATCAATACTACGGAAGCTAGCACCCATAATTTCAGTTTTGATGTCATGTTGTTTGTAGTAGTGGTAAATCTGCTTCACTGATAACACGCCCGGATCTTTCTCAATCGGGTAGCTATCCACATTTTCAGCTTTTTTGTACCAATCTAAAATACGACCAACAAATGGCGAAATCAGCGTGACTTGAGCATCTGCACAGGCTTGAGCTTGATGTAAGCCAAACAATAGCGTCAGATTACAGTGAATGCCTTCGGCTTCAAGGGCTTTAGCGGCTTGAATGCCTTCCCATGTTGAGGCAATTTTAATTAAGATACGGTTTTGATCGATACCATACTGTGCATATAAAGCCAGTAACTCTTTGGCTTTTGCAATGGTGGCATCGGTATCATAAGACAAGGCTGCATCGACTTCTGTAGATACACGTCCTTCGATCAATTTTAAAATTTCTACACCAAATTTGACCGTAAGAATATCGATGGTGCGCTCAACCAGCTCATCGTTTTGATAACCTTCTTTACGCGCTTGTTCAAAAGCACTTTCAATCAGTTCTTTATTTTCAGGTTGATTTGCCGCTGCTGTAATTAAAGATGGATTTGTGGTCGCATCCAATGGACGGAATGTATTAATCGCAGCTAAATCACTGCTGTCAGCAACAATCGTTGTTAGGCTTTTTAATTGGTTTAACGCATTTTGAGTCATTTGAAATCTAGTTCTTAATGTTCTTGGTGTACATACTTTTATAACACAATCTGTTTAGAACCCAACCAAAAACCGCCCAATTAGGCGGTCTAAATCGTAGTTTTTCGTGAATTTCGGATGTGATTAATCAAAAAATGAGCAGCCGAGCCGAGAGGTTTTTCACGGTTCCAGACCAAGTCGACGAAATATTCAAATTTGGGTGTGAAATCTTGAAAGCTTAAGATTTTGAGTTGATCTTTGAGTGTCGGATTTTCATTAAACATCTCTAATGGAAGCACACCCCAACCCAGACCTTGAATAATCATCGAACAGGCAGAGTGGTGGTTATCTGTACGCCAACTGTGTTTGGAAAATAACAACTCTGGTTTGATACTTTTATCACGACTTGCAACCACGATTTGCCGACTTTGCAAAATTTGCTCAAAACTGACTTGCTTAAATTTCGACAGGCCATGTTTTGTCGCAGCAACAGGAACCAATGCTTCACGTTTCAATTCGACAAATTGTTCATAACTCTCAAGCTGTTCACGTTCAAACATTAGAGCAAGCTGTGCTTGACCTAGTAATAACATCTTTTGGGCATCTTCTTGAGGCGCAGAAAAAATATTGATTTGCAAAGATGGAAAATGAGTTTCTAGCAAAGAGATATAGTCGGTCCACTGCGTATGAAGCAGTTCTGATACCACCACGATATTCAGTGAAGACTCTAAACCATGACTCAGCGCAATCGCATGCTGTTTCCACTGATTGATTTCTATCAATAATTGTTCAGTTTTTTCATACAGGTTAAGCGCTTGAGCGGTGGGCACAGGCTCACGACCAACGCGCTCAAACAGTTTAAGGTTGAGATCAATTTCGAAATTCGCAATGGACATGCTGACTGCTGATGGCACTTTGCCGAGTTGTCTGGCGGCTGCGGAAAATGATCCTGTTTCCATGACTGTTTTAAAAATCATCAGTTGTTCTTGATTAATATTCATGTGCATACAGAAAAAATAAAGGAATACAACCTTTCAATAATATTGAAAGAATCTGACTCGATTAATCAATAATATAAAAATAAAATAAGTTTTTTACAAATAATAGAGTGTTTCAAAATGACGATTTCCAAGAGAAGGATTATTCATGCGCTAAGCTATGAGATCATCCTATTGGTGATCATTGCTATTGCTTTAAGTTTTATTTTTAAAGTTCCGATGGAGGTGACAGGTACGCTCGGTATTGCAATGGCGGTCACTTCTGTGATTTGGAACATGATTTTTAATCATTATTTTGAAAAATTTGAAGCAAAAAGAAAGTTAAAAAGAACCTTTGGTGTACGTGTTTTACATGCAATTGGATTTGAGGGCGGTTTAATGCTTGCAACCATCCCAATGGTGGCTTATGCCATGCATATGACCTTATGGCAGGCGATTTTGCTCGATTTTAGTATGACCATGTGTATTTTAGTCTACACATTTATTTTCCAATGGTGCTATGACCAGATCGAAGCGTACCTAGGTTACCAACCACAATATCGTTAAATTTCAATAAGAAAATCACATTGGCCTTTATTGATAAGTACAGGCCTTTTTTGCATTAAAATAGTGCAAAAATTTACAAATAACAATATATAAAAACATAATATAACTATAAAAAATTATACTAATTACATAACTTTTAAATATAAGAACAAAGAATGTTTTTAGGATTTAATTAAAAAAATATGCAAGACAAGGAGTTAGCATATGAAATTGATAAAAATTGTCACACCTGTTGTTTTACTTGGGCTTACACAATTTACATTTGCAGATGGTAACTTTAAACGTTTTGAACCGTACCGGGTTTGTCGGAGACTCAGTATTCTGAGAGAATGTTCCGATGACCAAATTAAAATATACCCCTGAAATCAGAGAAAGATCGGTTCAATTATTGATTGAATCTGAAAAAGACTATCCATCTAATTGGGCTGCGATCACAGCTATTGCGCCTAAGATTGGTTGTACTCCTGAAACACTTCGTGCTTGGCATCAAAAGCATTTAGATGA
>NZ_VOYA01000030.1:0-21175 GCF_013420465.1 Acinetobacter sp. YH01005
AATAATTCAAGTGAATTTGTTTGAAAGAAGAACTTTAAAAGCTTTATTTTCACCCGATAAAATACCCATAAAACAAGAGGAAGCTCAAATGAGCTTCCTCTTGTGAAAAATTGTGGGACAGCAGTGCATTTGATGCCCTTTTTTTTAAACTCTTAGATTAGCATTTGAAATTCAACAAGCTTTGATCAATAGGCAGCTTCATTACCCAATTTACCATTGATCGTATTTTTAAATTATTTTTATAATAATATTCGGTTTTTCAAATTAAGTATAAAAGCATAGACTGCTGGCCATGACATAGACCGACGGCAAGGAGACCCAAATGGCTGATCAAACACGCAAAATTGAAACCATTCGTTCAATTGAAAACTTACAACTGACTGAAAATTTGATCTCTGCAATGGACGATGCCGAGCAAGCTGAATCTGTGGCTCAAGCAATTTATTCACTCCAATGCCTAAACGAGCAGTGGTACTGAAACCCGAAGTTACTCAACATTTTCAGTCTTTCATCTCTCCCCTCATTTGCCTGTCAAGACTTGATGGGCTGTTTTGATCGTGCTTACAATAGACCTCAAATTTAATCAAAGCTGAATTGCAAGGATAAAAAGCGCGCATTATCGGACCATCTCTTCCAAGATGGAAAGATTGTTCTCAGCGCGAAATTTATCGCATAATATCCGCAATCTCTTCGTTTTATTTAAAGAAATATTCATCTTTCTTCACAGTTTCTCTGCATTTAATGCGTACAGTAGTGATATTGAAGATAAATTACTCATGAGGGTTGAACATGAAAAAGATTTTGCCAATTTTGGCTATTTCTTTCAGTGCTTTAATAGCAAGCAGCATCACGTCTGCAGCGCCTCACTTCAAGAACGATGAACGTGGCTTTGATGGCCCACGCGGCAATGCATATGGTCAAATGAAAAAAGATCGTGATTTCCGTGGTTATCAGGACGATGACGATCTTGAAGATCGACGCCGTATGCGTGAACAACGTGGAGTCAAACGTTTGCAACAACATAAATGGCAAACGGGCTATGTGATGCCACAGCATTATCGTGGTAATGGTTATAAAGTCGATTATAAAGACCATAACTTACCTAAACCATCGCGTAATCAGCAATGGTATAAAATCAATAATGACTACATATTGGTCAACTCAGATAGTAACAGTATTCTGAAAATTTTAGGTATGTAAGCCGTTTTGAATTTAATTTCGCCATATTTTTAAAGTCCAGATCAACTCTGGGCTTTTTTTATGAGTTTTTTTTAATGCTTAACCGCAAAAGCTGATGCTGCCTAGCGTTCAGATCATTTACACGCCTTCAAATTTCCTCCATACATTTCACAATTCAACTATATTGCCCCCACGCTTTCTCTGAACTTTCTCGCTAATTTTGAATCATCGAAAAACAGATTAGAAATGTATAGAGGTGTCCCATGAACAAAATCGTATCGACTTTAGTTCTTTCAGTATCGGCTTTGATGGCAACAACAGCAGCCATTGCTGCGCCAGACCATCGTCAAGATGACCGCCGTTACCATCCGTCATACCAACATCAAGACAACCGTTGGGACAAAGATCACCGTCCGAGTAATTGGAATAACAACAACCGTTATGACAATAATCGCTACGACCGTAATGACTTTCGTCGTGTAAATCCAAGCCGCGATTGGCGTGTTGGTCAAAGCTTTCCTCGTTATTTCGATTCAAGCCGCTACAAAGTGAGTGACCGTGAAGCGCGCCGCTTACCGAACACCGGTCGTTATCAACAATGGTACAAAATCAATGGTGACTACGTGCTAGTCAATGATCGTACCGATCGCATCATTCGCATTAAGAATGGCTAATCATTCAGCGATCTCTTGAATCCCTTTCCCAACACCTGAACACTGTTCAGGTGTTTTTTTATATTTGCTTTCCGCTGTCATCTGTTTTTGTTTAGAATCATCCATAACAGAGCGAATAAACAGGCATAGGCATGCAAACGAATATCACTGAACCATCTTCCAGCACAACCTTACAGTATGTGCATTGGTTCCGTCATTCTGCACCCTATATTAATGCGCATCGCAACAAAACCTTTGTCATCATGTTTGATGGTGAAGCGCTGCAACATGAAAATTTTCAACACATTATTCACGATATTGCCTTATTACACTCGCTTGGTATTCGTCTAATTTTGGTGCATGGTGCCCGTCCGCAAATCAATCATAATTTACAAAGCAGCGGCATCCAGACACCGTTTCATCATCATCGTCGCATCACCACTCGCGAATCTTTACCTGCTGTGATGAATGCTGTTGGCTCCATTCGTCTGCAAATTGAAGCCCTCCTATCTATGGGTTTAGCCAACTCACCGATGTACGGCGCGCGTATTGATGTGGTCTCAGGTAATTTAGTCACGGCAAAACCGTATGGCATTCGTGATGGTATCGATTTTCAACTGTCTGGTGAAGTTCGTTCCGTCGATATCGACGCAATTCAACGTCATTTAGAGAGCCAAAACATTGTGGTGCTTGGGCCGACAGGTTATTCCACTACAGGAGAAGTGTTTAATTTATTGGCTGAAGAAGTTGCGACCAAAACCGCGATCAGTTTAAAAGCGGATAAGTTGATTTTCTTGGGCAAACAACACGGTTTGCACAATGAACATGGGCAGCTACAACGCGAAATTACACCTCATCAACTTGATCAGCATATTTTGCAATATCAAGATTCTAATCCTGATATTGCCCTGCATTTAAGCGTTGCTAAAGATGCCTCGTTACAAGGCGTACACCGTGTTCATCTTATTTCATATGCCTATGATGGCGCATTGATCGAAGAATTGTTCACACGTGACGGTTCTGGCACCATGATCACCGATGCGCATTATGAAGAAGTGCGTACTGCCGATATTCAAGATGTTGGTGGCTTAATCAATCTCTTACGCCCTCTCGAACAAGAAGGTATCTTGGTTTATCGCTCACGCGAGCGTTTAGAAAATGAAATTGGACAATTTGCAGTGATTGAACGTGACGGTACGATTTTGGCCTGTGCTGCGTTGTACCCGATTCCTGTCACAGGGGATGAAAAACGCTCTGCTGAAATCGCGTGTGTGGCTGTGCATCCGGGGTATCGAAAATCAAATCGCGGTAGCCAAATTTTGCATTATTTAGAAGAAAAAGCGCGAGATTTAGGTATCGAACAATTGTTTATTTTGACCACACGAACAGCGCATTGGTTCCTTGAACAAGGTTTTGAACAAGTCAGTGTCGATGACTTACCGAATGCCCGTCAGGCCTTATATAACTATCAAAGAAACTCATTGGTTTGTAAAAAGTCACTTTAAAGTGGCTTTTTTTATGCGCTGAATAGCATTATTTTGCATAAGGTTATGCCTAATCCCTTGGCTATCCCCCTCAAATCACTTTGCAAGCCACAGAATAACTATATCTGCCATTTAAATAACCATAATAAATAAAATAATTTCAACAACTTAAAATAATACATCTGCACATTATATGTTTTTCTAAAATCATAATTTTTCATAAGTTTTGCTGATTTTTATTTATCTTTTTTCCTGATTTTAAATTTAAGTTTTCTTATTTTTTTCGAAAAAGAAAACTCTTTAGCTTATGTGTTCATAAATCAACAGTTCTGCACATTTAGACCTTTATAGGAGCAACACATGCGTACTCACAAAGTAAAACTTTGGACAAAAACACTTGTACTGTCTACAGCGGTTGTGGGTGCCATGATGATGTCGGGCTGTGGCAAAAAAGAGGCTGATGAAAATGTCACCTTAAATATTGGCTTCCAAAAATATGGCTTATTGCCAATTTTAAAAGAACGCGGAACCTTAGAAACAGCCTTAAAAAGCCAAGGTGTAAATATCAAATGGGTGGAATTTCCTGCGGGTCCACAGCTGCTTGAAGGGCTCAATGTGGGCAGCGTGTCATTTGGTGAAGTCGGTGAAGCACCGCCTATCTTTGCTCAAGCCGCTCAAACCGATTTGGTTTACATTGCCAACCAACCTGCAGTTCCAAAAGCTGAAGCGTTAATTGTGCAAAAAGATTCGGCTATTCACAGTATTCAGGACTTAAAAGGTAAACGTGTGGCCTTAAACAAAGGCTCAAACGTGCATTACCTGTTGCTCAAGCTGTTGGAAGCCAATCAGCTTAAATTTAGCGACATCAATGTCGTGTATTTACCACCTGCCGACGCACGTGCTGCTTTTGAAAAAGGTGCCGTTGATGCATGGGTAATTTGGGACCCGTTCCTTTCTGCTGCTGAGCATCAACTTAATGCTCGCACCATTGCCAATGGCGAAAACTTGGTGAAGAACTACCAGTTCTATTTGGCCGATCGTAAATTTGCTCAGGAAAATCCAAAAGTGCTGCAAGCTGTGGTGAATGAGTTGAATTTGACCACGCAATGGGTCTCAAAAAATCAAGACGAAGCGGCCAAGTTACTCGAAGGCAAAACCGGCTTAGGTCTAGATGTGCTTAAAACATCAATTTCTCGTTTAGGCAATCAAGTGACGCCGATTACTACACAAGTGGCGCAAGAGCAGCAGCAAGTCGCTGATGCGTTTTATAACGAAAAATTAATTCCCAATAAATTAAATATTGAGTCGGCCATTATCAAATAAGCCGACTACAGCATAAGGGCGATGCCATGCGTATTCTAAGAACATTTTCCATACTGACTTTAGCCACTTTGGGCCTTGGACTCAGTGCGTGCCAAAAACAAGAAACAGCACAGCAGGATCGTGAAAAACCAACTGAAACAGCCGTAAAAACCTTGGTTATTGGTTTTCAAAAATCAGCCTTAAATTTGTTGGTTGCCCGTGAACAAAAGCTCTTTGAACAACAATTTCCCGGTGCTCACATTGAGTGGAAGGAGTTCCCTGCTGGCCCACAAATGTTAGAAGCCCTTGCGGTCGGTGCGGTGGATTATGGCTATGTCGGCAACACCCCGCCTATTTTTGCCCAAGCTGCCAATAAAGACCTGAATTATATTGGCTATGAAGTGGTGCCTGAACAGTCGCTTGCTGTCGTGATTCCAGCGGATAGCTCAATCAAAACCATTCAAGAATTACGTGGCAAACGCGTTGCTGTACAAAAAGGCTCGAGTGCGCATGAGTTATTAGCCAAAACTTTAGAAAAAGCCGGTTTGACTTGGAATGACATTCAACCGATTTGGATTCCACCAGCAGATGCACGGGCCGCATTTGATAAAAAATCAATTGATGCATGGGCCATTTGGGACCCGTTTTTATCTGCAGCGGAGTTGGATGCTCAGGCTAAAGTGCTGATTCAATCTGGTGATTTTCCAAAGACCTATTCATTTTATGTGGCAAATCCAAAAGTCGTTCAAGCGCACCCTAATGCCCCAGCTAAATTTTTAAAGGCCCTAGATGCTTCCGATCAGTGGATTGTGAAGAACCAAAATGTGGCTTTAGAGATTTATCAAAACAGCACTGGGCTGCAAAAGAATATTGCTGCGCAAGCCTTTTCTCGCCGATCTAAACCATCTCCTGTGCGCCCGCTGACACCTGAGGTCATTCAAGCACAGCAAAATATTGCGGACTTATTTAAACAAGTCCAACTGATTCCAAACAACATTCAAGTCCAAAAGCAAGTTTGGACACCTTCATCACATTGATACCCGAGCCATCAAAAATACAAGGAACTGAACATGAAAATTTTCTGGTTTATCCCTACCCACGGTGACAGTCGCTACTTAGGAACAAGTAAAGGTGCACGCCAAGTCGATCACGCCTACATGAAGCAAATTGCAGTAGCGGTGGATAATCTTGGCTATGAAGGCGTTCTGATTCCGACAGGTCGTTCATGTGAAGATCCATGGCTTACAGCTGCAAGCTTGATTGATGCCACGAAAAATTTAAAATTTCTAGTGGCGCTACGTCCGGGGGTGACAACGCCTGCACTAACTGCACGTATGGCTGCAACTTTTGACCGTTTATCTGGCGGCCGTATCTTACTGAACTTAGTCACAGGCGGTGATGAACAAGAACTCAAGGGTGATGGTGTCTATGAAGATCACGCAACGCGTTACCAAACAGCTGCTGAATACACCACGATATGGCGTGAAATTTTAACCCGCTCACATACCGGTGAAAGCTATACCTTCCATGGCGAACGTCTGAGTGTGGACGATGCCAAATTACTCTATCCACCTGTACAAAAACCGTATCCACCACTATGGTTTGGCGGTTCGTCAGAAGCTGCTGTTGAACTCGCAACGGATCAAGTTGATACCTATTTGACTTGGGGTGAGCCACCTGCTGCGGTAAAAGAAAAAATTGCAGTGGTGCGTGAAAAAGCCAAAGCCAAAGGACGTGAACTGAATTATGGCATTCGTTTGCATGTCATTGTACGCGAAACCAATGAAGAGGCATGGAAAGCAGCTGAAGAACTAATCCAATATGTCGACGATGCCACCATTGCAGCCGCGCAAGCCAAGTTCAAAACCATGGACTCTGTAGGGCAACGCCGTATGGCTGAACTGCACAATGGCGACCGTAGCAAATTAGAAGTATCTCCAAACTTATGGGCAGGTGTTGGATTGGTTCGTGGTGGTGCAGGTACGGCACTCGTTGGTGATCCTGAAACTGTCGCCGCACGTATCCAAGAATATGCCGATCTCGGGATTAGCACCTTTATTTTCTCTGGTTACCCACACCTTGAAGAGTCTATCCGTTTTGCAGAATTAGTGTTCCCATTACTGCCATTGGAAACACGTCAGAAATTGGTTCAACCTAACTTAACCGGCCCATTTGGTGAGATTGTCGCGAACAATTACACACCAGATGAAAATAAAAAAGCTGAAAAGATTCAGGAGCCGGCCTAATGTCCAAAACTGTTTCTGTTGAAACCTTCAAAGCACCGAAGGTTTCACGTGGAACACAACTCGGGCAGCGTTTGCTGCCTTGGTTGTTTCCTATTGCATTAATTATTGTTTGGCAAATTGCCTCAGTTACAGGGCTATTAGAAAGTCGTATTTTGCCTGCGCCAAGTGCGGTGGTGGTGGCCTTTTGGAACTTACTGATCAGTGGTGAACTGTGGAAGCATGTTCAAATCAGTGCGGGTCGGGCCTTGGTGGGACTTCTAGTCGGCGGTGGTTTAGGTCTTTTTTTAGGGCTGCTAAATGGTTCATCCAAAACAGCATCGACGCTACTCGACACCACGCTGCAAATGATCCGTAACATTCCTGCTCTTGCCCTGATTCCCTTGGTGATTTTATGGTTTGGGATCGATGAATCGGCCAAGCTGTTTTTAGTCGCTATTGGCGTATTCTTTCCCATTTATATCAACACCTATCATGGTATTCGTTCTGTAGACCCTCAACTGATTGAAATGGGCAAAAGCTACGGTTTGAGTGGCTGGCAACTGTATAAAGAAATCATTCTACCGGGGGCGATGCCGTCTATTTTGGTTGGTCTGCGTTTTTCACTCGGGCTCGTTTGGGTTTTGTTGATTGTTGCAGAAACCATTTCTGCACAAGCTGGCATCGGTTATATGACCATGAACGCACGCGAATTTCTACAAACCGACATCGTCTTGGTCGGGATTTTATTGTATGCCCTACTCGGTAAATTGGCCGATGTACTGGCTGTTACCTTAGAAAAATATTTACTCCGTTGGCACTCGGGTTACCAAAAATAAGGAGCATATGATGACCGATTTAAGTATAAGCCGTCATGCAGACAACTCAACCCAACCTCAGCGTTCTTCTGTCGAGGATATCAACCCCCATGCGGTGTTGGGCGCAGAGATCCTGATCGAACAACTACACAAATTTTATGGCGATGTTAAAGTCCTTGAGGACCTTGACCTGCATATTCAACCCGGTGAATTCTTGGCGATTGTCGGTCGTAGTGGCTGTGGTAAAAGTACCCTGCTTCGCCTCATCGCCGACTTAGAAAAACCGAGTTATGGCGAAATTAAATTTAAGTCTGCACGTCATATACGTGAAGGCATCACCAGTGATGATATTCGTGTGATGTTCCAAGACCCTCGCCTACTGCCTTGGCGTAGCATTGAGAAAAATGTACAACTTGGTTTAAGCAAAGACCAACACGCCAATGCCACAGCACTCCTCGAAAAAGTCGGTTTAAAAGACAAAGCGGGGCTTTGGCCAACACAGCTGTCAGGGGGGCAACGACAACGTACTGCACTGGCACGTGCTTTGTCACATAAACCACGTATATTGCTGCTAGATGAACCACTGGGTGCGCTCGATGCCTTAACACGTTTAGATATGCAGAATTTGATTGAAAAACTCTGGACCGAGCAAGGTTTTACCGCGATTTTGGTCACGCATGATGTAAGTGAAGCCGTGCAGTTGGCAGACCGTATAATCTTGCTCGATAAAGGCCATATTGCCCAAGAATTTCGTGTCAATTTGGCCCGTCCACGAAAAAAAGGCATTGAATTTACTGAACTTGAACAACAAGTCTTACAAGCAGTCTTGGCCACTTAAGCTGTACTTGTGCAGGAAATCATCACTTAAACTGTGTGACTTCCTGTCCTGTTCTAGAGCAATATCGCAACATAACCACGTTTAGCATTGAGGGGAGATTTATCGCCTGTTGACAAATACATCACAAAAATTACGACAAATCATATAAATCCATGACTAAAAATAATGATTTATTTAAATTTCACCCTAAAATGATTATTTGAAATATTATGGCATTCGTCGTATTTATTTGACCGTTGAATAGAATAAACTGCCAAAATTCATAAAATTAGAAACGATGATTGTGCACAAATCTGTTGATTTGCCGTACAATTCAATATTCCCTTTTCATTTTCTTAAAAGAGCTAATGGAACAAAAAAAGAGTACCCAGAAACGCCACCAGTTGCTTAATGCAGCACTGGATGTCTTTTCCCTGTATGGCTTCAATGGCGCCAGCTTGGATGAGATCGCACAGATTGCAGAAATGCATAAATCGAATATTTTCTATTATTATGAAAATAAAGAAGCGCTTTATGTTGAAGTTCTGACAACGGTTCTACAAAAGTGGCTTGCTCCGCTACAAATGTTGGAAGCAGACCTTGAGCCTGAAGAAGCGATCACCAATTATCTATTGCAGAAAATTGAAGTATCTCGTACCCAACCGAAAGCCTCACGTTTGTTCGCACTTGAAGTCATTCAGGGCGCACCACACATTCTTGAAATTTTAAAAGGCCCACTAAAAAAATTAGTGAAACGCAAAGCCAAAGTCATCAGCAACTGGCAAGAGCAAGGTAAAATTTCAAAAGATATTGATCCAGAACTTTTAATTCTGAACATTTGGGCAATTACGCAAAACTATGCTGACTTTGCAACCCAAATGGAAATGGTCACTGGAAAAACCTTACGTAATCGCAGTATGCAACAACGGATTATTCAACATACCGTTCATATGATGCTTTACGGTGTAATTCCACGCCCAGAAAAGTAAATTGAATTGGGTCGAATTGGCATACGACCATAGCATTCTATGGTCGCCGACCGGAATTAGCTAAATGCCTTATTTGACTGTTTGATATAATTTCAATAATTTCTTTGCGCCGAATAATAAATTTTCTTCCCAATCCAGATGCGCTGTGTCATTCGCACCATCGGTAATATATTTTACCGATACAAAGCGAACACCCAGTTTTTTACATACTTTAGCGATTGCGTAGCCTTCCATATCGACAAGATTACACGGTACTTTCGGCAGCCCAGTTTCAAAGCTGTCGCCTGTACCACAAATTCCTTTAGGCAAATGGCTAAACATGCTCTCTTGCTGAATTTCAGCAGGATGATCGGTATCCATCGGCGTCACCCCCACATCAAAACCCAAAGGCGATACATCCATATCCCGTTGTACAAATTGAGCTACTTCAACCAAAGCATGTGCATCAAAATGTGAACTTCCCGCAGTGCCCAAATTCAGCAAAGTATGACATCCGGTTTTTTGAATCACATCAAAGGCTTTAAATGCGGCATTGACTTTACCAATACCACTGTAATGTACTTCAATGCCTGCGGCTTCAAACAAGCCTTTAGATTCACTCGGCAGTGCCATAATTAAAGCGATTTGCTGACGCATAGCGGTCTCCTCAAATTGATACCTTCATATAGCATACATTTGCACGTGCGCAGAAAAAATCATCTTCAAAAATCACATTGCTCAGAAAATAAATTCCTCACACAGATTTGAATGCTATCAAATTTGAAATTGCATCGGACGTTTGCCAATAAAAGACGGTGCCAATTGTTGGTCGTGACGCAAGGCATCTAAAATCTTCTCTAATGCAATATGTGCCATATCCCCTCTCACACTATGCGAATGGGTCATCGGCATATGCTCGATGCCAGCTCTTCGCGCTGACAAAATTTTAATGTCTTGTTTGTTGACCACCCAAGTATAGGCATTCACAGCCGGCATCAATGCCTTAGACAACAATTTTGGAATCGGAAATTTATAACTGACACAGGTATAAACCCGTGACTCATACGGCCCCACAGGGCTAATCAGACTATTAAACACCATGCCCGATGGCTCTCCCCAATGGTATTCCACCAAGGTAATATTCGGCGCGATAAAACTGTCGCGGTGGACCTGTTCAGCACCATGCGGATTGGTCAGCCATGGCATCATGCCGACATCTGCATCATGGTCATGATAGTCAACGACTACTTTGCGCGGCCCGACATCTATGGTGGCATCCACGGCTTTTCCCGACTCTGAACGAAACCAGCCTTCATGGACAAATATGGTATGGGTTACATCCATTATATTCTGTGCAACAGCGCCCATCTCGCCATCATAACTGCCGACCATGTAATAGCTGACCCAGCCGGCTTGATCATAAAACGGTAATTTAAATATTTCCGGGCGTTCCTGTTTGGGCTTTTCACCGAGATAAATCCATACCACCCCATCTTGCTCACATACATCAAAACTACGCTGTTTAAAGGGATGCGGTTTTTCTGGAAAAAATTGTCCATTGACACTAGGAATATGCGCCACATGCCCATCGCCCTGATACGACCAACCATGATATGGACATGTCACGCAGCCATCGGTCATTTTACCCTTAGACAAAGGCACACCACGATGCACACATTGATCGAGCAATGCAGCGGCTGTTCCATCTTTTTGTCGGAACAGAACAAATTTTTTACCATACAGGGTGGCTGAAAAAGGCTGATCTTTTTTGAGTTCTTTAGAGGTACAAGCGACGTACCATTCTTCTAATAATCCTTTGGCATCATCCCAAAAACGGGTTTGATTACACATAATTCGATCCTTATTTTTATCTTTTTTGTTTTAATCCATAATCCTTACTCTAGCACCTACACTACAAGCAAGTTTATATCTCGAAACCTGTTGATCTCTTAAAAATACGCGCAAATTTTATACATGAATGTTTTGCTTGGATAGCAAAATAACGTAACTGCATCACACGCTTGCAGAAGCTCTATATTTGTTTGCTGAAATCCGTCAAAGCCAACGCGCTATATTTTTCTTCAACGGATTTACATTCACCCGACATAATTTAAGATGTGCTCTGAGCATCACAATACGCTTTTAAACACGGAGAAAAAAATAAGCTGCCACGATAAAACCCTTGTATAGTTTTCAGCATCACCAATAACCAAAGCGTACAGAGCAAAACTGCAAAAAAGGTGCCGCACTGTTGGATAGCATTTAATTGCGTATGTTCCGCCAAATTGATGACCGCCAAACTAAAAACGCCGAATGGAAATGTCATCGCCCACCACCCGAGATTAAAGGGTAAATCTCGTAAATGTTTTAGCGTGATGAGTATATCGATTCCAAACCACCATACACCAAATCCGAGCAGAACAAGGGCTGCGAACACGCCGCCTTGAAGCAACACCTGTCCTAAATCTGCCAAGTCTACTGCTGTCAAAATACGTGGGGCTTGCTCGCCCAAAAGTAACAGCGCTAAAGCCCCTGTCCCAATCGGTCCTAAGGCCAACCAACTGCTGATCGCCATTTCCTTACTTGGCAATTGATGTAAAGCCAGACGCAGCAACAAGATGCTTAAGATGGCAAATGCAGGAAATACTGAGATCCCCCAAAGCAGATAACTCCCCAGCAAAATATGGACAGAATGGGCCTGTGCAGGTAAATGCGCCAACAATAAACCGCCTGAACTGGCAACCACCTCGCAAGCCACTATCGGCAATAACCATACTGCGGTCATGCCTTGCAGCGCATGTTGCTGACGACTAAACATCAGAAATGGAACACACCATGCAATCGCTATTGACATCAACACATCGACATACCATAAATATTCAGCCCATGTGATGATGCTCATGCCCAAAAACTCTGTGTATAGCGTGGTGCCAAATTTCAATGCGCCATTGATCAGGGTTGCCAGTGCCATGGGGATCGCCCCAAGAAATAAACTCATCACTGGATGCTGGAAAATCTGCTTGTGGGTACAATATCCATCGGCTGAGATACATCCCACTAAACAATATGAACAACACGATGCTGATCTGCCACAGCGCTGCTCCGAAGGACCACATCCACTGCGGCGCCAACGGTATAGATGGTAAAATGAGGGCCACCACACCTGTGCCCATCACCACCGTAAACCAGTTTGGGGTGAAATGACGAATCAAGTCTTGTTTATGCTGGAGTTGATAAAATGGCATTTTCATCGCATGATGCTCATCAAAATGGAATGTCTATAGTTTAAGCACACCATTAAACAAGAAAAATTGATTAATATTTATTTTTATAATTTATTTTATTGATAGTAAATTCATCTCTGCATAAAAAAACTTGAGTAAAAACACAACAACAAGACGAACGCAGAAGATTATGGCAATATATAGCCCTCAAACATTTTCAACAATTGATTCGCCCATGAAGCTGCTCCGTCTGAATGCTTTAGCGCCCCACTTAGAACTCCCCAAAACTGCCGTGACCATTGGCAATTTTGATGGTGTACATTTGGGTCATCAAGCGATGGTCAGCCAGCTCAAAGACATAGCACAGCAACAAAACTTAAAAACAGCTGTGATGATTTTTGAGCCACAACCGCTTGAATTCTTTAAAGCTTATGATGCACCGCCTCGAATCAGTTCACTACGTGAAAAAGTCGAATATTTAACTGAACTAGGCGTCGACTATATTGTGGTGGCGAAATTTGACAATGCCTTTCGTAATCTCAGCGCCGAAGAATTTGCCGATATTTTAAAAAATAAACTCAATACACAAAGTTTAGTTTTGGGCGAAGATCATCACTTTGGCAAAAACCGCCAAGGCAATAGCGAATTTTTACGCCAATACGGCTTCCAAGTCACAGCCCTGCAAAATGTCGAAGTTGATGGCGAACGTGTCAGTTCGACACTGGTTCGTCAGACATTACAAGCAGGCGACCTTGCCCATGCCGCAAAACTTTTAGGTCGTCCTTATAGCATCACCGGTCGTGTGCAGTATGGCGATCAAATCGGTCGCACCATTAATTTTCCTACCATTAATGTGCGTTTAAACCGTCATAAACCTTGTTTAAATGGCATTTATGCAGTCGATGTCATTTGTGAAACCGAATCTTTAACAGATAAAGTAAAAAACGAAAATGCTGACAAATTAGGGGTTGCAGGTTATGCACCCTCTGCTCTGTTTGGTGCAGGGCATGTTGGTACGCGTCCCGCAATTAAACAGGAACATCCTGAATGGCGATTAGAAGTACATTTTCCTGATGTTTCTGCTAATCTGTATGGCCTGTTAATGCGGGTGACGTTCTTGAACTTTTTACATGGCGAAAAGGACTACCCTTCGCTTGAAGCACTGAAAGCCGGAATTGATGACGACGTCGAAAAGCTCCTTGAGTTTCGAGGTCAGCACCCTCATTTCCCCTTTTAAACCCCGATTATTTATTGTAAAACGCGTCAGTCAACGGGCTGATAAATTTGGAAGACAACTTGCATGAGCGATAAGCAAACTCCTGAAAATGCAGTGGATTATAAAGCCACGCTAAACCTCCCAGGTACTGAATTTGCGATGAAAGCAAATCTCGCAGTACGTGAAGCGAAATGGTTAGAAGAGTGGTATGCCGACAACATTTATCAGCAGATTCGTGCATCGCGTATTGGCAAGAAAAAATATGTGCTTCATGACGGCCCTCCATACGCAAATGGCCAAATTCACTTAGGCCATGCGGTGAATAAAGTCCTGAAAGACATCATCATCAAAAGCCGTGTAATGGACGGTTTTGACGCACCGTATGTACCAGGTTGGGACTGTCACGGTCTTCCAATCGAACTGAAAGTTGAAGAAAAAGTCGGTAAAGTCGGCGTGAAAGTAGATGCCTCAACTTTCCGTAAAGCCTGCCGTGAATATGCCTACACCCAAGTTGAATTACAGAAAAAAGACTTCGTGCGTATGGGTGTGTTTGGTGATTGGGACAACCCTTACCTCACCATGAACTTCAAACAAGAAGCCGACATCGTTCGTTCGCTCGGTGAAATTGCCAAAGCAGGCCATATTGAGCCGGGTCTTAAACCTGTGAACTGGTGTTTGGACTGTGGTTCTGCCTTAGCTGAAGCTGAAGTGGAATACGAAGACAAAAAATCAGATGCGATTGACGTTGGTTTTAGCGTTGTTGATTTAGCTGATTTATCTGCACGCCTAGGTGTTACAGTTAGCGATTCTACAGATATCGTGATCTGGACAACTACGCCTTGGACCATGCCTGCCAACCAAGCGGTTGCTCTACACGCTGAGCTTGAATACCAATTGGTGAAAGCAACTGGCGAAGACAAAGCAGCGCAAAACTTCATCCTTGCAAAATCATTAGTTGAATCTGCAACTCAGCGTTATGGTTTTAACGCAGTAGAAGTGATTGCTGAATTTGCTGGTGCAAAACTTGAAAATCTAGTACTACAACATCCGTTAATTGCTGAACGCCAAGTGCCAGTGATTTTGGGTGAGCATGTCACAGACGGCAGTGGTACAGGTGCTGTGCATACCGCGCCAGGCCATGGTGTGGACGACTATAAAGTTGGCTTACAGTACAACCTGAAAGTCGACAATCCAGTTGGCGGCAACGGTGTATATTTACCGACTGCGCCAATTTTTGCAGGCGAACACATCTACAAAGCCAATCCAAAAATCATTGCTGCTTTAACCGAAGCAGGCAAACTTTGGGCACATGTGGTGATCAAACATAGCTACCCACATTGCTGGCGCCATAAAACACCGATTATCTTCCGTGCAACACCGCAATGGTTCATCAGCATGGATGCAAAAGGTTTACGCCAAGGTGCATTGAACGCGATTGAAAATGACATTAGCTTCGTACCGGATTGGGGTAAAAACCGTATCCAATCGATGATTGAAGGTCGTCCAGATTGGTGTATCTCACGTCAACGTACATGGGGCGTGCCAATTCCATTCTTCGTGCATAAAGATACCAACGAACTTCACCCGCGTACCCCTGAGCTAATCGAAGAAGTCGCGAAGCTGATTGAACAAGAAGGTATTGATGGTTGGTATAACCGTGATGCGTCTGAGTTTATCGGTGCAGATGCAGAGCAGTACAATGCTGTACGTGACACTTTAGACGTATGGTTCGACTCTGGAACAACACACTTTGCAGTACTTCGTGAACGTGAAGAATTGCAAGACCCTGCTGACTTGTACCTTGAAGGTTCTGACCAACATCGTGGCTGGTTCCAATCTTCATTGTTAACATCTATGGCGATTAATAACCGCGCACCGTACAAAGGCTTATTGACTCACGGCTTCGTTGTGGACGAAAAAGGTCGCAAAATGTCGAAATCGTTGGGTAACATTATTACCCCACAAGACATCATTAAAGACATGGGTGCAGATGGCCTACGTTTCTGGATTGCGTCTGCAGACTACCGTTATGAAATGACTGCAGGTAAAGAAATCTTTAGCCGTGCATCAGATGGTTACCGCCGTATCCGTAATACGTTGCGTTTCTTGTTGGCGAACTTGAATGGCTTCAAACCATCGACTGATGCTTTGCCTGTCGATCAATTGATCGCACTGGATCAATACATCTTGCAACGTGCTGCGGAAGTGCAAAAAACCATTCAGCAAGCCTATGAAGATATGAACTTCCATATCGTGACCAGCGCATTGACCAACTTCTGTATTAATGACTTGGGTGGTTTCTACCTCGACATCATCAAAGACCGTCAATACACCACCAAAGCAGACTCTGCAGCGCGTCATTCTGCACAAACTGCGTTGTATCACTTGGTTCAAGCCTTTGTCCGCTGGATGTCTCCAATCTTGAGTTTCACCGCACAAGAAGCTTGGCCACTGATTCCAGAGCAGTCTGAGAAATATGTATTTACTGCGGAGTGGTATGACATTCCTGTAGCTTCTACAGCGAATCTGGTGACTGAAGCTGAATGGCAAACCTTGATCACCGTTAAATCTGCGGTGAACAAGTTTATTGAAGCTGCACGTACTGCAAAAACTGTGGGTTCAAACTTGTCTGCCAAAGTTGAACTTTGGGCCAATGCTGAGCTGAAAGCTGTTTTAGACAAATTCGGTGAAGAACTGCGTTTTGTCCTCATCACTTCTCAAGTGATTGTCAATGCGTTTGATGCAGCGCAAGGTGAAGCCTCTGACCTTGACGGTTTAAATGTCAAAGTCTCTGCTGCTGATGGTGAAAAATGTGCACGCTGCTGGCATGTACTGCCAGATGTGAATACACATCACGAACATCCAGGTCTTTGTTCTCGTTGTATTATTAACCTTCCTACAGGTCAAGGCGAAGAGAGAAAATATGCCTAATCCACAAGAAAAAAAGGGCTTCTTTCAATTCTACCCACACAATTTAGTGTGGGTGGGCTTATCCATTGTTGCCATTATTTTGGATCAATGGACCAAATGGATTGCAAGTACACATCTGAACTACGCAGATCCTGTACCTGTCATGCCCTTTTTAAATTGGACATTACTACATAACTATGGCGCTGCCTTTAGTTTCTTGTCCGATGCCGGTGGATGGCAACGTTATTTCTTTACTTCACTCGCAGGACTTGTGTCTGTCATTTTTGTATTTTGGCTCATGCGTATGCCAAAAAACGTGAAAGTCCTTCCAATTGCCATTGCCCTGATTTTAGGCGGCGCAATAGGTAACTTAATTGACCGCGTATCTTTAGGTTATGTGGTGGATTTCATTCACGTGTATTACAACAACAGCCACTTTCCTGCATTTAATATTGCAGACAGTGCCATTACATTAGGCACGATTCTGCTTCTTATCGATACGTTTTTCTT
Source organism: Acinetobacter sp. YH01005 (assembly GCF_013420465.1). NCBI lineage: Bacteria > Pseudomonadati > Pseudomonadota > Gammaproteobacteria > Moraxellales > Moraxellaceae > Acinetobacter > Acinetobacter sp. YH01005. The sequence goes on from NZ_VOYA01000030.1 coordinate 17,304, forward strand.
AGAAAAACACCGAATTCAACGTGCGGAAGCGCAAAATGACTGATTTTATCAATCCTAACGAGGAAACTCGTATTGAAGAAGGTTCTAAAGTAGACCTTCACTTTTCTGTTGCTATTGAAAATGGCGTAGAAATTGACAATACCCGTAGCCGTGCTGAACCTGTCAGCCTTGTCATGGGTGATGGCAGCTTATTACCGGGTTTTGAGAAAGCTTTATTCGGTTTACGTGCAGGTGACCGCCGTACTGTGAGCCTTCCTCCTGAAGATGCTTTTGGTCCATGGAACCCGGAAAACGTACAAAAATTTGATACTGTCAAATTTGAGCAACGTCCTGTTGAAGGCCATATGATTGAGTTTGAAGATAAAGCCAAACAAAGTCTGTATGGGGTGATCAAAACTGTAGGTGAAGACATTACCGAAGTGGATTTCAACCACCCTCTAGCCGGTAAAAATATCACCTTTGAAGTTGAAATTTTCAAAGTGACCCCTGCCGGTCAACAAGGCGTGAAACTGATCTAAGTTTCAGCAAATAAAAAGCTCCTTCGGGAGCTTTTTTTTATCACTATTTTTATAACTATCAATCGACTCGATACATTTTCTGTATATGTAACGGACCGTTTTCATATTAATTTAATGCAAGACTTTAAAACAAGACGGGAAATACGATGAAACTTCATATTATTGTCGGCAGTGTCCGCGAAGGCCGTACGGCAATTAAGATTGCAAACTGGCTACTTTCAGAAATCGAAAGCTATGACTACAGTACCGTAGAAACTGAAATTGTCGATTTAAAAGAATGGGATCTGCCTATTTTTTGCAGGCGCACATCCACCATTAACCGGGATTTATGACCAACCCAAACAACAAGCATGGGCAGATAAAATCGCACAAGGCGACGCATTTATTTTCATTAGCCCTGAATATAACCACGGCTACAGCCCTGCGCTCAAAAATGCATTGGATTACCTCGGTAAAGAATGGGGAGGAAAACCTGCGGCATACGTTAGCTATGGTGGCACCAATGGTTCACGTTCAATTGATCAAATTCGCCAAGTGGCAACCCAATTGGGCTTAATTGACAGTAATGCTGTGGTTGAAATTCGTGACATTTTCACGCGTAATCAAGCAGATAAATTTGAACCGAATGAATTTGACAACAAAGCGGTTAAAGCGATTTTCAAAAAATTACTGCAATATGTGAGTGCTTAATTCTTGCCGTTCGCGTGATAGATGCCGCCTTTTGTAGGTTCAGGCTTACATTATTTTCGGCAGATGGCAGCTATACCCCATGCATCATCCACGATAAAGTTAAAACATACAGAGACAGGATGTCACTGAACATAAAACAACAATGATAAGACTAAGCAGGAAGCTTACGGTAGGACAGGAGTTATACCGCTAGAATGAATCTGAAAAAAGCCTCGACAGGATGTCGGGGCTTTTTTCATTTCAAATGCTACATAAGAATAGCTCTAACATGAGCCACAACCAAACTCAGGGCCATGGCTCAATGGATCTCACCCAATCGGATGCGATTACTTTTTAGAACTTTCCACAATTAAACGCGTCACCAAGTACAAACGCGGTACGATAGAATCCGTCAAAATATATTCTGCTTTATCTGAATGTAATCCATCTCCAGACATGCCGATTCCTTCAATGATCGCGGCTTTCGAACTAACCCCAGCAAAAGCGGCATCGGTACCACCACCCCAAGCGGTCGTTTCAACTTTCATCGGCAGCTTTAATTCGTTTGTGTAAATCTGCTGGGCTGTTGCGGCTAATTTTTTGGCTTGTGGACTGGCTTCTAAAGGTGGACGACGCACTTCAAATTTAACTTCGACCTGACTTTCCGCCAATTTTTTGGTTTTGACTTTTTGCTTCAAGGTTTTTTCCAACTCAGCAAAATCTTGTGGTTTTAAAGAACGAGCATCTGCCTGTGCTGTCGCATGGTCAGGAATCACATTTCGGGTTTTTCCAGCCGTCGCAACAGTCCAATTCAGCTTTAAACCCGTTTTCGAATTGGATAGATTTTCCAGTTGTTGAATCTGAAAAGCCAGTTCTGTCAAGGCATTGACCCCTGCTTCAGGTTTTACCCCCGCATGCGAACCCCGCCCCTTAATATCTAAATAAGCCGCACCAATCCCACTGGTGGCTAACATCAAGCTTCCCTCTAAACCACCGGTTTCAAAGGAGAGGACAACATCCTGATTTTGAGCCGTATCCATAATCAATTGGCGCGAGCCGGGTGAACTGATTTCTTCATCTGAATTAATTAATACCGTAATGGTGCCGTAATCTTGGTACTTCAGCTGTTTCAGCATATCCAAAACATGAATCACTGCAGCAACACCTTGCTTGTCATCCAAAATACCCAAGCCATAGGCTTTATTAACGTCTATGCGAAACGGTTGACCTTGTAATTGGCCCTTTTGATACACCGTATCGTTATGCGCCAACAACATAATGTTCGTTTGACCTTTGCCTTTTAGTACCGCTTTTACAATCGGCCCTGTCTGATCTGGCGCACCATCGAGTTTCATGATGTCTTTGGGCTGAATCACGTTCACCTCAGCCCCTGTGGCTTTTAATTGCTCTGCGACCACCTTGGCAATTTGATTCAAACCCTCAATATCTTTACTGCCAGATTCAATATTGACCAAGGTTTTCAAGGTTTCTAAATAACTTTGCTTTTGACTTTCTGCAATTTTCTTAATCTCTTGTGGAGATGCTGCCCAACTTGCTGAAGCACTAAGCGCAATGACGCAGCCTAATGCGAGCTGAAGTTTTGATGTCGTCCGTTGTTGTGTAAGTGTTCTTAGCATCGATCTTATTCCCTGTTTATTTTTCATTATGAATTTTTAATGTCTGATAAATTAGTTCACCATTCAACCAATTAATCGCAAAAATATGTAACACCGCTGATGAAGATTATAATCACATCAAAACCAGCTTCCTGCTGTTTTAAAAGCGGTTTAGATCAATATGGATACATAGATCTAACGATCGAGAGCCTAGTTACTATGCAATGCCTTGAAGAAACGGTCAGAATGAAAATTTAAGTGTTGTACGTTTTGGCTTACATTAGATGCGGATAATAGACACTATTCACGTTATTGGATTACTTTTAAATTAAGGTCATACAGCGACAGGATGTCACTGAACATAAAACAACAATGATAAGACAATGAGCAGGAAGCTTAACGGTAGGACAGGAGTTATACCGCTAGAATGAATCCGAAAAAGCCTCGACAGGATGTCGGGGCTTTTTTCGTTTAGGCGATGTGAAAGCAACATTCCATGTATTTGCACAGACTAAACATCCACCTGAAAACCTAACTCGACATCACAGGCGGCTTGACCACCTCGTATCCCCCAATTTTCTAGAGGGCTTTCACGTAATGTTATGATGATATGGTCGGCTGGAATGCCAAATTCCACCAAATTATGCACCAACATTTGATATAACTTACGCTTGGTTGCTACGGTTCGTCCCGCAAAGCAATCGATGGTGATATGTGTAAAGCGCTCAGGCTGCGTCAAATGATCAAACACCTGAAACCGATGTGGCGCATGCACTTTCAAACGCATATTGCGGTCATATGAAGGTAGTTGAAAACTCTGTTGTAAGGCGTCAAAGACAGCATTCATCAGCTGTTGTTCTTGTTCTATGCTGTATTGCATCCGTATATCGATTTGTGTTGCAGGCATGCGCGAAAACTCATTGTTGTTATTTAGATCACTACACTATAGCTAAATACTAAATAAATCATTACAGTAATCTTTAAACAATTTATCAATATCTTTAACTCTAAATTTATTGCGAATCATTTTTACTCGTGACCACATTTTTTCTATAGGATTTAAGTCTGG